>JAUNAE010000250.1 GCA_030527765.1 Eubacteriales bacterium | reverse complement strand
ATGAAGCTATAACAAAAACTTATAGAAATCTATCAGATTTCTATATTAGACAAAAACCTATAAGTCTACTAAGATAATAAGCAAATATAAGATTTTAAAAAGGAGGAAAAGAATATGCGTATCAGAACATGTCAGTGTTGTTGTAATCAGTGTATGAAAGACAACCGAATACTGTGTGTTCCTGACAAACAATAATGTTAAGATTGCGATTAAGCATAAATAGATTATAGATGAATCAAATAGCTATTGGCAGCAGGATGTTTTTACACCTGCTATTTTTATACTATTTTTCAGATAAAAGGATCGTCAGGAAATGGGATACACACATTACCTGGCGATCTTTTTCTTTAAGGAGAGCATATGAATTGGAGTTATCAGCAGCCGGTTGAAATTGTATTTGGCTATGGAGTGTTAGATCAGCTTCCACAGCATCTTTCCGGATATCAGAAGCCCTTGCTTGTTTGTACGAAACGATGGCTTGAGAATGAGACAGTAAAGAAAATCAGGAAAGAGTGGCATGCAGCTGTTTATTTTGACATATCCAATAATCCGGAGGTTTCTGAAGTGAATCGGTGTACGGAGATTATTCGGGAAAGGGAATGTGATGTGATTATAGCGATTGGCGGAGGAAGCACCATGGATCTGGCCAAGGCAGCCTCTGTTGCGTCAGAGGATATCAGGAAGTACTGGGGAACGGGCATTCTACTTCCGGATGTGCATATCCCGGTGATTGCAGTTCCGACAACGGCAGGGACGGGAAGTGAAGTAACTTCTGTCAGTGTTTTAAGTGACAGAAGCACAAAGCGTAAGATACCGCTATCGGGGGACAGTCTCTATCCCCAAAAGGCACTGATTGATCCGGCACTTCTGCAGTCTCTTCCGCCTGCAGTTACGGCATCAACGGGAATCGATGTGCTTTGTCATGCACTGGAAGGCTACTGGAGCAGGAATCATCAGCCCATCAGTGATGCACTGGCGGTATATGCAATTCGAACGATTCTAACCTATTTGCCGGCAGCGTATCTTCATCCGGATGACAGACTGGCACGTGAGAAGACGGCAGAAGCATCTCTCATTGCAGGATTGGCTTTTAATCTTCCAAAAACAACGGCCGCTCATGCGTGTTCTTTCCCTCTTACCAGCATCTATGGAATACCGCATGGGGAGGCCTGTGGCATGACGATTGACTTTTTTCTTCGAATCAACGAAGCGGATAAAAGAACAAGAGAACTGGCAGCTTTACTGGGATATTCTGGTGTGGAAGAACTGGCACAGATAATAGGAAATCTGAAAAAAGTACTACATCTCAGGTTGGGGCTTGGCGAGTTTGAATTAAATCCAAAGGATATGGAAAATCTGATCCGGCAGAGCCATCATCCGAATCTGAATCTGAATCCCATTCCGGTTACGGATGAGATGCTAAGAGAAATGTATCGGGAGTTAAGCTGCATAACTGGATGAATAAAATCGGATTATGCGCCACGGAAGGAAAATATAAAATAACAGGAGGAAATGAAATGGCAGAACTTACAAGAGAACAGGTTATTGAGTACGACAGAAAGTATAATCAGCATCCCTGGCTGGCAGGAGATGTGGAAGCAACGCCGATTGAACGGGCGGAGGGTATTTATTTCTGGGATTATAACGGAAAGAAATACTTCGATATGTCCAGTCAGCTGGCAAATGTAAATCTTGGATATGGAAATAAGGATATCATAAAAGCTGTTCAGAAGCAGGTTGAGAAGCTTCCGTATATTGCACCGGCTTATGGATCTGGACCAAGAGCAGAGCTTGCCAGGCTTCTGATTGAGCTTGCTCCCGAAAATATGGGCAAGGTATTTTTCTCCTGTGGAGGATCAGATGCCAATGAGGCTGCACTGTATGCTGCAAGAACCTTTACCGGAAAGAGCAAGATTCTTTCTCGCTACAGAAGTTATCATGGATCTACCTTAGGATCCGGAAATATGTCCGGGGATACCAGAAGATTTGCAATAGAGCGGCCGGCACCAAGCGGGTTCCTGAAGTTTTTTGATCCATATGTGTATCGTTCTGATATTGAATTTCAAAGCGATGCAGAGGCATCTGCCTACTACCTGGATCTTCTGGAGCAGCAGATCCGTTATGAGGGGGCGGATCAGATCGCAGCCATTGAGATTGAATCCATAACAGGAGCAAACGGTGTGATTATACCGCCGGATGGATATCTGCAGGGACTTAGAGCATTGTGTGATAAGTACCATATCCTGCTGATCTGCGATGAGGTTATGACAGGATTTGGAAGAACTGGTAAAACCTTTGGTTTCGAGCACTGGGGCATCAAACCGGATATCATTACCTTTGCAAAAGGCGTGACCTGTGGCTATGTACAGCTGGGAGGCATCATTATGAGTAAGGAGATTTCGGAGTATTTCAATGATCACACCTTCCTGTATGGACTTACCTACAGCGGACATACACTGGCGTGTGCAGCCGGAGTTGCCTGCGTAAATTATTACAGGGAACATAATATCTTTGAACATGTCAATGAACTGGGAGAGCACTTTGCCGAGCTGCTGGAGGATTTAAAGAAGAAACACCGGGTGATCGGTGATGTCAGACATATCGGTCTTTTTGGTGCTATCGAGCTGATGAAGGATACCAAAAAGAAGATTCCTCTGGTTCCATATGGATACGATGAGGACAAGACGATGGCTAAGATTAAGGGACTTTTTAAAGAAAGAGGCATTTCCATCATGGGCCGGGAAAACAATATCAATATCGCACCGCCTCTTATCATAACCAGAGAAGAATTGGATGAAGCCTTTACCATTATAGATGAAGTCCTGGATATTGTGGATGAAGAGTTTTTGAAATGACAAACAAAGGAAAAGAGGTATTGTATAGTGAAAATTTCCATTAGAAAACCAGAACGATACATCACAGCAGGTACCGTGATCGTAATTCTGTTACTTTGGTATCTTGTTACCGAAATGGGACTGTTTTCCGAAACAATCATACCATCACCGAGAAGTGTATTAGAGGCATTCCGATCGATTTTTCAGGATGGATATAAGGGACATACACTGGCGCAGCATTTGCTTACAAGCATGAAGCGTTTGCTGATCGCTTATCTGCTGGTTGTTTTTACTGCTGTTCCGCTTGGACTGCTAAGCGGCTATAACAGCAAAGTACATGCAATGCTGGAACCAATCATTGAGTTTTACCGTCCGCTGCCGCCGCTTGCCTATTATACGATTCTGGTGTTATGGATGGGAATCGGAGAGAGTTCCAAACTGTTTTTATTATATCTGGCAGGCTTTGCACCGGTATACATTGCGTGTGTTTCCGGAGTTCTGCGAATCAAAACAGATTATATCAATGGAGCATATACGCTTGGAGCAAATAAGAAACAGATATTTTTCCATGTGATTTTTCCTGCTGCATTAACCGATATCTTTACCGGGCTTCGTACAGCGCTGGGAGTAGAGTATACGACTCTGGTTGCTGCGGAAATGGTTGCAGCAACCGCTGGGATTGGCTGGCTGGTATTGGATGCCAGTAATTATCTTCGCAGCGATATCGTATTCATGGGAGTCATTATTATGGGAATCACAGGAATTATTTTAGATCGTATTATCTGTGAAATTGAAAAGAAAATCGTACATTGGAAAGGAAAAAACTGACCTGGAAAGGAGCATACTTATGAAAGCAATAACAAAAAACGTATTATCATCTTTATTACTGGTATCTGTCACTGTGACTGCACTCTCTGGAGTTGGGGAAGCCAAGGGAGAAGAAAAAACGGTTGTGAATATCGGTACTATGAATCTGGTGAATGGGGATCTGATCGCGCAGTATGAAGCTTATTATGAGAATGAGCTTGATGCCGAGGTCCATATCATTCAGTTTGATTCCGGGAAAGATGTGAATATTGCCATGGCGGCAGGAAGCATTGATATCTCGGAACTTGGATCCTCTCCTACAGCCCTTGGACTGTCAAATGGAACAGATTATCAGGTTTTCTGGATCGGTGATATTATTGGTGCAGCAGAGTCGCTGGCGGTTACAGAAGAATCTGGCATTACCGATATCCAGGATCTTGTGGGAAAAACCATAGCAACTCCCTTTGCATCGACAGCGCATTACAGTCTTTTGAATGCAATTCAGGAAGCAGGTCTGAGCGAAAACGACGTAACGCTTTTGGATCTGCAGCCATCTGCTATATTTGCGGCATGGCAGAGAGGAGATGTCGACGGGGCGTATGTCTGGTATCCGGTATTGGATGAGCTGCTTTCGGATGGAGGCAAGGTAATTACACATTCCGGAGAGCTTGCGAAGAAGGATATTATTACAGGCGATCTGAACGTGGTTCGATCCGCATATGCCATGGAGCATCCGGATATCGTAACGAATTATGTGAAAGCTCAGATCAAGGCTAATGAGATTTTGTTAAATGAGCCGGACAAGGCAGCAGAAGAGATTGCAGCGATTCTTGAAATAGAAAAAGAGGATGCAGCAGAACAAATCACACAGTTTGAATATCTGACAGCCCAGGAGCAGATAGATTTTATTGAAAATAAACTGCCGCAGACATTGAAAAATACAGGGGACTTCCTGGTTACGCAAAAGAGCATTAAGGATACGCTGGATCTGGAAGGATTTGCAGACAGGGTAACAACAAAATTTATTGAAGCTGCGATAGAATAAGAGGGTGATACAGTTGAGCGAACAGTGGAAAACAAAGCTATATGAACCGATGGGAGAACTGGTATCGGTACATGATTTAGAGGTGGATGACAGGCTGATTGAAATCGATGATGTGAATCTTGCATATATGGGAACCGGTGGCAATCAGATCGAGGCACTGAAGCATATCACATTTAATATCTACCGCGGAGAATTTATCTGTGTGATTGGTCCATCTGGCTGTGGGAAAAGCACGCTTTTGAAGATATTGGCAGGCTTTATCAATCCAACGGGGGGAGTAGCACGGTTAGATGGGGATGAGATCAAAGGAACAGACTGGCACAGAGGTGTTGTATTTCAGAATCCTCCGCTCTACGAGTGGCTTACAGTGAAGGACAACGTGGCGTTTGGACCTAAGATGCGTGGATTACCGAAAAAGGAATATACAAAACTTGCAGAGGAATATCTGGATAAAGTAGGACTTAAGAATTTCGGAGATAAGAAGATTTATGAATTATCCGGTGGTATGCGGCAGCGTGTTTCCATAGCCAGAACGCTGATCAATAATCCGGAGATTCTTCTGATGGATGAACCCTTTGGGGCACTGGACGCGCTTACAAGAGAGACGGTTCAGGATCTTACGAGAGATATCTGGTGGAAATCCAATAAGACGATCTTTTTTATCACCCATGATGTTGAGGAGGCACTGCTTCTTGGTACCAGAATCATTGTTCTCAGTAAACATCCGGGAACGGTGATGGAAGATATATCGGTGAACTTCTCAAGACAGATCGCAGAAGGGGCATCGAAGGATATTAAATTTACTAGTGAATTTTATAGGAAACGGGAAAAGTTACTGAAGCTTATCAATTCACAGTAATCGAGTAGGAGGCGGTGACTAACCGCCGTCCTCTCACAGCACCGTGC
>JAUNAE010000249.1 GCA_030527765.1 Eubacteriales bacterium | reverse complement strand
CTGCTATGCTCGGTGATGTAATCATTCTCGCCCAGCTCTGCATCGTCCTCTGTATAAACTTTGCTTTCCCCCTTTGTTTCTAAGCTGTTATGTGCTAAAATGAAGATTAAAATAATCATCAATTTGATCTTCATTTTCATCTTACATTTGTACAATAACTCACTAGATTGAGTTTGTCAATATGTAAGGCTCATTATTGTGAGTTTAATTTTAGGAGGGTACTATGTTTTACGATAATTTCAGAGCAGCCTGTGAAAGGAAAGGCACTACATTAACGGCTGTCCTTCGTGAAATCGGCAGGGCAAGCGGGAATACAGGGACTTGGAAGGACGGCAGATTTCCGAAATTGGATGCTGCCATGGAGATTGCAGAGTATCTCCAGATATCCATTGACGAACTGGTTTATGGTCTGGGTCATTCATCTACTGATAAAGCTCATTCCGGTGAGTTTTCTATCGACTCTGAATGGGTTGATATCATCTCCCATATTCCAGAAGATAAACAACAGATGTGTAAGGACTTCCTGCGTACACACATGGTTATCCCGGATAAGTACAGTGACAAGAAAGAGGCATAATCTCCATCGACTATTTGAACTACGTCCGTGAACACGGAAGATAGGAGGCTCCAATGTCAGAACATATTACCGTTACTCCTCAAAAACCACTTGTGCCTGAACATGATGCATTTGTTCTGGAACTTCACCGGTTGCTTGCCTGTTATCAGCTTGCAACGAATGAGGAACGGCAAATCGTCTGGGCTACGCTCAACAAATATGTCCCCAAAATCATTTGACTATAGCCCCGTGCAGGGGCTTTTCTTTATTTACGGAGGAATTTATCAATGCCAAGGAAAAAGGTCTCAAAATCCATTGTCACGAAGTCTCGTGATCCCCGTGTGGCAATCTATTTGAGGGTTTCTACTTCATACCAAATTGACAAGGACTCTTTGCCCATGCAACGGCAGGATCTTATCGCCTACTGCCAACTGATACTGGGCACGGACCAATACGATGTTTTTGAGGATGCGGGATACTCAGGGAAGAATATGGACAGACCGGCTTTTCAGGAAATGATGCGCCGTGTCCGTGCCGGAGAATTTACTCATATACTTGTTTGGAAAATAGACAGGATATCCAGAAATCTTCTGGACTTCGCAGGAATGTACGAAGAACTCCAATCTCTCAGAGTTACCTTCGTCAGTAAAAATGAACAGTTTGATACCTCAACGGCAATCGGTGAGGCTATGCTGAAAATCATTCTCGTGTTTGCGGAGTTAGAAAGGAACATGACCTCGGAACGTGTTACTGCGACCATGATCTCCCGGGCAAGCAACGGTCAATGGAATGGCGGCAGGGTTCCTTTTGGATATAACTACGATCCTGAATCCTCTACATTCTCCATACGAGAGGACGAGGCTTCTGTCTGCCGTATTCTTAAAGATCATTACATCAATGGAAAATCTCTTACGCAAACAGCTCGCTTCCTGAATGAGAAAGGTTTCAAGACCCGTGCCGGTGTAGACTGGACCCCTACGGCGGTCTGGATCATAGCGTCCAGCCCCTTTTACGCCGGCATCTATCGTTATAACCGGTACACCGGAACCGAGGATAGAACCGAAAATCCAGAGGAAGAATGGGTCATGGTTCCCGACCATCACCCTGCTATTTTTACACTGGAAGAGCACGAGGCAATGTCCTCCATTCGTTCGGATAACAACAGGCAATTCAATGCTATTGGAAAATCTCGTACTGCAAAAAATATTCACATCTTTTCCGGAATTGCTTACTGTGGCAAATGCGATAAACGGATGATCAGTAATCCTGGCAAACCTCATTCGAAGGATGGATATCGCCCGTCCAACTATACATGCCCCATAAAGAGAAAATCCTCCGAATGTGATAATCCGGCTGTTAACGATGTCGTAATCGGTGAATTCGTAATCAATTATATCTTGAATATGCTCAATGCAAAGAAATCCTTCTCTCAGATATCAGATACGACTGCCCTCCAAAAACAACTGCTGTCCGGCAGCACCTTCTACGAGATCGACCGCATCGAGGAGGATGGGCTGAATGAATTTTTCAATCTGCTGTCTCGGTATAAGTCTGACAGTTCCTTCACCCTCTCAATGGGTAAACCTAAAAAGAAAAAAGTATCCGTTAATCCTCAGCTCGCTGCCCTTAGAGCCGAAAAGGAAAAACAGGAGCGTGCTCTTTCCCGATTGCAGGATTTATATTTATATTCCGAAGACTCCATTACCGAGAAGGATTTCATTCTTCGGAAAGCAAACATCGTCACCAGATTAGAGCAAATTAACAAAGAACTTGGTTTAATTAGCAAACCCGACAGTATTCTTTCTGACGAGGAGTTTGTAAAACAGGCAAGCCATTTGCTAATTCAGAGAGAATTGAACGAGAAAACATATATTTATTATCGTGACCTCGCTGCCAGTGTCTCCCCGGACATCCTCCAGATTTATATGCATACCATTCTTGAGAAGGTCTGCCTTCTGGATGGGCGAATATCCTCCATCACCTTCAAGAACGGACTTACGCATACATTCATCTACAATACGGATGCACCACGTAACCGAAGATATTTTTAGGCAAAATAATAGACCAGAGCTGTCAAAAGCCCTGGTCTTTCTCTTTTTCAGGTTCCCGACATTCCTTTCGGGAACTCAACAAATGTTTGATTTTGGTTCTAAATGATAAGCATCGCATCTCCGAAGGAGAAGAACCGATACTTCTCTTTCACTGCCACTTCATAAGCGTGCATGATTTTTTCTTTTCCGGCAAGCGCACTGACAAGCATCAGCAGAGTGGACTCCGGCAAATGGAAATTCGTAATCAGCGCATCGATCATTTTGAACTGATATCCCGGATAGATGAAAATCTCCGTCCAGCCGCTTCCGGCCTTCAGAATTCCATCCTCACCCGTCGCGGATTCCAGTGTTCGACAGCTTGTCGTTCCGACAGCGATAACTCTTCCGCCGGCCTTTTTGGTGTCATTAATCAGTTTCGCCTGATCCTCTTCCACCACATAGAACTCTGAATGCATGTGATGGGACTCCACATCATCCACCTTCACAGGGCGGAAGGTACCAAGTCCCACATGAAGCGTCACATGGGCAATATTGACGCCTTTCTCCTTCACTTGCTGAAGAAGTTCTTTTGTAAAATGAAGTCCCGCCGTCGGTGCAGCAGCAGATCCTTCATTTTTGGCGTAAACCGTCTGATAGCGGTTTTTGTCCTGAAGTTTGTGGGTAATGTACGGAGGCAGAGGCATTTCTCCCAGCTGGTCAAGAATCTCCTCAAAAATTCCTTCATAAGTAAACTTGATCCAGCGGTTTCCTTCTTCTGCAATTTTGATAATTTCACCTTTCAGAATTCCATTACCAAATTCAATGACTGCTCCTTCTCTGGCTTTTTTGCCCGGTTTTACCAGACATTCCCAGACATCATTCTCCATACGTTTCAGAAGAAGAATCTCGATCAGAGCTCCTGTCTCGGATTTGTGTCCATAGAGTCTTGCAGGGATTACCTTCGTGTCATTTACGACGATGCAGTCTCCCGGATTCAGATACTCTACAATATCTCTGAAATGACGATGCTCCAGACTTCCGTCTTCCTTGTGCAGATGCATCAGTCTTGAAGAACTGCGATCTTCCAGCGGATCCTGTGCAATCTGCTCCTCCGGGAGATCAAAATAAAAATCAGCGGTTCTCATGTTCTTCCGCCCCTTCTTTCCATTGTTTTTTGAGAGCACGTACAAATGCCCACTCTTTGTTTGTCAGATCGGACTGTTTCAGAAGATCCGGTCTCCATTTCGCCGTACGGATGATGGACTGTTCCCTCCGCCATGCATCCACATTGGCGTGATGTCCGGACATCAGAACCGGCGGAACTTCTTTGTCATGCCATACCTGCGGGCGGCTGTACTGAGGATATTCCAAAAGCCCGCCTGCAAAAGATTCTGTCTCCCCGGATTCTTCATTTCCAAGAACTCCCGGAACCATACGGGAAATTGAATCCATCATAACCATGGCAGGAAGTTCTCCTCCGGTGAGAACATAATCTCCAATAGAAACAAAATCTGTCACGATTTCCTCAAGAACACGCTCGTCAATTCCCTCGTAATGTCCGCAAAGGAATACGAGATCCTCTTCTTTCGCAAACTCTCTCGCCATACTCTGGTTGAATACTTTTCCCTGAGGCGTCAGATAAACCGTGCGGGGACGGCGATTCAGCTTCTCCGCAATGGAATTCCAGGCAAGGTATACCGGTTCTGCCTGCATCAACATGCCGGCTCCCCCTCCATAAGGATAATCGTCTACCTTACTGTGCTTATTAAACGCATAATCCCGGATATTCACTGCATTCAGGCTTAAACTGCCTTCTTCAATCGCCCTTCCGGTAATACTGGTATTCATCCCGTTCTCAATCATTTCCGGAAACAATGTCAGTACATGAAAATTCATCATAACAGACCTTTCATCAAATGAACTGTCATAAAGTTATTCTCCACGTCCACATCAAGAATACACTCCCGGATTGCCGGAAGAAGTACCTCTCCGTGGTCTTTCGTGGAAACCACGTATACATCATTTGCCCCTGTTTCCATGACATCCTTCAGTGTTCCGAATTCAGTTCCGTCCTCCAGGCGCACGGACATTCCGATGAGATCCGCAATATAATACTCATCCTCTCCAAGCTCCTGCCCTTCTTCTCTCGGAATCCAGAGATCTTTGCCTTTATACATAAGAATGTCATTGATGTTATCAATCTCTTCAAATTTCAGAATGACAAGGTTCTTAAAAAATTTTACAGACTGAATCGAAAGTCTGATTTTTTCTTTTCCGGTGTCCAGAAGCACATACTCTAATTCCAGAAAACGCTCCGGGCTGTCTGTGGTCGGAAATACTTTCACTTCTCCACGTACCCCGTGTGTGGTTGTGATGACACCAACTTTCAGAAAATTTTCCATAAAATACTCCTTAAATCGGAAACAGGAGCCATGGAATCCACAGCTCCTGAAACATATTTTCTGCAAATATAAAGCGAATCAAGTCGTAATCCGCGTCCTTTTCAGACACTGATCCAAGACATAATTACAGAATATCTACAATGACTTTTTTGCTGCTTTTCGAAGAAGCGGCTTTTACAACAGTTCGGATTGCTTTGGCAATTCTGCCCTGACGACCGATGACCTTGCCCATATCGGACTGACCAACTTTCAGCTCGATCACAATTTCATCCTCTTTTTCCGTCTGCGTAACAACTACTTCGTCCGGATTATCAACAAGAGATCTTGCAATTACTTCTACCAATTCTTTCATTGAATACCTCCATGACCCGTCCGGTCGGGGACGTCACAGAACCGCCTTGAGGCAATTCTTATTTCTCGATTCCTGCAAGTTTGAAGATCTTAGCAACAACTTCTGTAGGCTGAGCACCGTTAGCAAGCCATTTTTTAGCAGCCTCTTCGTCTACTTTGTATACGCTTGGCTCCTGGTTTGGATCATAAGTTCCGATCTCAGCGATTGCCTTTCCATCACGTTTGTTGCGGGAATCTGCAACAACGATTCTATAGTAAGGTGCTTTCTTCTGTCCCATTCTT
>JAUNAE010000248.1 GCA_030527765.1 Eubacteriales bacterium | reverse complement strand
GTGCTCTTCCCGGTGCCAACAAACAGAAGGCCTATAATCACGAACAATCTGCATTTTTATTCAAAAAAATTCAAAAGGAATCAATTTCTAGTTGATTTTATGAAAAAAAACGAATAGGATAGTAACAGCAATGTCAATACTTATTATAAGGAGAAAACATATGCCAAAAAGAACAGATATTCATAAGATCCTTATCATTGGCTCCGGCCCGATTGTCATTGGACAGGCCTGCGAGTTTGACTATTCCGGTACTCAGGCATGTAAGGCTCTCAGAAGTCTCGGTTATGAAACCGTACTTGTGAATTCCAATCCTGCCACAATTATGACAGACCCGGAAATGGCTGATATTACTTACATTGAACCTTTGAATGTAAAACGTGTCGAAGCCATTATCGCAAAAGAACGCCCAGATGCGCTTCTTCCAAACCTTGGAGGTCAGTCCGGACTGAACCTTTGCTCCGAGCTTTACAAAGCCGGTGTTCTGGATAAATACCAGGTAAAAGTAATCGGTGTGCAGGTTGATGCCATCGAACGCGGCGAAGACCGTATTGAATTCAAAGAGACCATGAACATGCTTGGTGTCGAGATGGCAAGAAGCGAAGTTGCTTACAGTGTTGAAGAAGCTCTTGCAATTGCCGATGAACTTGGCTACCCGGTTGTTCTTCGTCCTGCATACACCATGGGCGGTGCCGGCGGCGGACTTGTTTACAATGTAGAAGAGCTCAAAACTGTTTGTGCACGAGGTCTGCAGGCAAGTTTGATTCATCAGGTTCTTGTAGAAGAGTCTATCCTCGGATGGGAAGAGCTGGAACTTGAAGTTGTTCGTGACAAAGACAACAACATGATTACCGTCTGCTTCATCGAGAACGTGGATCCTGTAGGTGTTCACACTGGCGACTCCTTCTGTACTGCCCCGATGCTCACCATCTCCGAAGAACTTCAGAAGAAGCTCCAGGAGCAGGCATACAAAATTGTAGAGCACATCGGTGTAATCGGCGGTACAAACGTACAGTTCGCTCATGATCCGTTTTCCGACCGTGTTGTAGTTATCGAGATCAATCCGCGTACTTCCCGCTCTTCCGCTCTTGCTTCGAAAGCAACCGGATTCCCGATCGCTCTCGTATCTGCAAAGCTTGCAACCGGACTTACTCTGGCAGATCTTCCATGCGGCAAGTACGGTACTCTGGACAAATATGTTCCTGACGGAGATTATGTCGTTGTCAAATTTGCCCGCTGGGCTTTTGAAAAATTCAAAGGTGTAGAAGACAAACTTGGTACTCAGATGCGCGCTGTCGGCGAAGTTATGAGTATTGGCAAAAATTATAAAGAAGCTTTCCAGAAAGCAATTCGTTCTCTTGAAAAAGACCGTTACGGTCTTGGCTTTGTTAAGAATTTTAACGAACTGACCAAAGAGGAACTTCTGAAACAGCTGATCACCGCTTCCAGCGAACGCCACTTCCTTATGTATGAGGCCCTTCGCAAAGGTGCTACAGTAGAGGAAATCTTTGAGCTTACAAGAGTTAAACGCTACTTTATCGAGCAGATGAAAGAACTCGTAGAGGAAGAAGAGCTTCTCCTTCAGAGCAAAGGTTCCATGCCTTCCGACGAAGCACTGACTCAGGCCAAGAAAGACGGATTCTCCGACAAATATCTCGCTCAGATTCTCGATCTTGACGAAGCAGCGATCCGCAGCAGACGTAAAGAGCTCGGTCTCACAGAACGTTGGGATGCAGTTCATGTCAGCGGAACAGAAGATACTTCCTATTATTATAGTACTTACATCGGAGAGGACAACGATCCAACCGATTCACCGCGTCAGAAAGTTATGATTCTCGGCGGCGGTCCTAACCGTATCGGACAGGGTATCGAGTTCGACTACTGTTGTGTACATGCAGCCCAGTCTCTGAAAAAACTTGGCTTCGATACCATTATCGTTAACTGCAATCCGGAGACTGTATCCACAGACTATGACACTTCCGACAAACTGTATTTCGAGCCGCTGACTCTGGAAGATGTTCTCAGCATTTACGAGAAAGAGAAACCGGTGGGTGTCATTGCTCAGTTCGGTGGACAGACTCCTCTGAACCTTGCCGCTGATCTGAAGAAAAACGGCGTAAATATTCTCGGTACTACTCCGGAAGTTATTGCACTTGCAGAAGACCGTGATCTGTTCCGTGATATGATGGATCGTCTTGGTATTCCAATGCCGGAGGCAGGAATGGCTACTACAGTAGAAGAAGCCATCGAAAACGCTCACAGAATCGGCTATCCGGTAATGGTTCGTCCTTCCTTCGTTCTCGGCGGACGTGGAATGGAAGTTGTTTATGATGACGAAAGCATGACAAGCTACATGAAAGCAGCAATCGGCGTAACCCCGGACCGTCCAATTCTGATCGACCGTTTCCTGAATAACGCCATGGAGTGTGAGGCAGATGCCATCTGCGATGGTACCCGTGCTTACGTTCCTGCAGTTATGGAGCATATCGAGCTTGCAGGTATTCACTCCGGAGACAGTGCTTGTATCCTTCCTTCCAAACATATTCCGGAAGACTGTCTTGCAACAATCAAAGAGTACACCCGCAAAATTGCCGAGGAAATGCATGTTGTCGGTGTTATGAATATGCAGTATGCAATCGAGAACAACAAGGTTTATGTCATCGAGGCAAATCCTCGTGCATCCCGTACAGTTCCGCTTGTTTCCAAAGTCTGCGGTATTAAGATGGTTCCACTTGCAATTGAAATCATCACAAAAGAACTCACCGGAAATCCTTCTCCACTGGAGAACATCAAGGAACGTAAGATTCCTTATTATGGTGTAAAGGAAGCAGTCTTCCCATTCAACATGTTCCAGGAAGTTGACCCGGTTCTCGGACCGGAAATGCGTTCTACAGGAGAAGTTCTTGGACTTGCTCCATCTACCGGTGAAGCATTCATCAAAGCCGAAGAAGGTGCCAACGCTGATCTTCCTCTGGAAGGAACCGTTCTGATCTCTGTAAACAGCAAAGACCGTGCAGATGCTCCTGAAATCGCTAAGAGTTTCCACGAAGATGGATTTAAGATTCTTGCAACCGGTAAGACCTGTGATACCATCGAAGCTGCCGGCATTCCTGTCACAAAAGTGAAAAAACTTTATGAAGGAAGACCAAACATTCTGGATCTCATGACCAATAGAAAGATTGACCTCATTGTCAACTCTCCGGTTGGAAAAGAGAGTTCCCACGATGACAGCTATCTGCGTAAAAATGCAATTAAGCAGAAGATCCCATACATCACTACAATCGCTGCCGCAAAAGCAGCCGCAGAAGGAATCCGCTTCGTTAAGAGACACGGCGATGACGAAGTAATGTCTCTTCAGGAATGGCATGCTACCATCAAATAAATTCAATACAAGGAAAAGGTGTGCAAAGCACACCTTCTTCGACAAAAGGCTCTGAGGATTGTCCTCAGAGCCTTTTTATGCGTATATACAGATCATCGATATTTCCTTAAGTCCATCAGGATGATCTTTTTCTTATGGTTAGTGATATATCCAATCAGAAGTTATTCTTTTCCCAGCCTGCAAGAATCTTTTCCTTCAACTCCGGAAGGGTTTTCAGTCCACTCAATGCATCTAATTCTGTGATACAGGATGCTCCTGTAGCTGTTGCATATTTGGCAGCCCACTCAGGGTTCTCTCCGTTCAGGATCGCTGTCAGGAACGCAGCGATGCTTGTATCTCCGGCTCCGGTACCGGACAAGATACGATCCGGTTTATAACTCTTCTCAAAGAAATCCTGATTTGCCCATACTTCCGTATCCAGTTCCAGACGAGGACTGATCTGATCCAGAATCTCTTTGGAACCTGTACGAAGATACATTCCCGGTGCTCCGCATTTGATCAGAAGCGCCTTACATCCATATTCCACACACATGTCTGCAAGAGGGCGGATATCTTTCTCAAGATCCAGAATATCACACACATCTCCACCGGCTGCACGTGTTTTCCAGTCATCAAATCGCTCTCTATCCAGCATGAAGCAAAGTTCTTCCACACTCGGCACAAAGAAATCCACCTCCGGAAGAACCTTCTGGAGCAGTGCCTTCCAATTCACTTTTCCTGCTTCTGCATCCGGATCAATCGCTGCAAAATCAAGAGAAGTTGCCATTCCGGCACTGTGTGCCTTTTTCAGCATACCAAGGAGCTCATCTCCCTCATTCTGGTACATTTTTCTCATCAGGGATGGATATCCAAAGTGGAACAGTGCCGTATCTTCCGCTTTCTCCCACGGAATATCTGCTGTTGTAAACGTATCATTTGCACCCGGATGATGAAGGAAAATACGGTCAATTCCCGGGATTGCAAGAACTACAGAATAGGAAGTCGCATCCTGATCCTGACGAATCAGTCCCTCTTCTACTCCATACTCTTTGAATGCTTTATAGACAAGATCACCAAAATCATCTTCACCGATTTTTGCCATCAGAGTTACATCTGCTCCCAGAATCTTCATTCCAATTCCTGTGTTGGATACAGAACCACCCAGTGCTGATTTTGCCACTCCGACATTAAGAAGTTTTCCCGGCTGCAGTACATTCTCAATACTTTTCTTTCCGGTATCCGGAATCACCGGGGTAATATCAATGCACACATGTCCCGCACAAATCACTTTTTTACTCATAAAACCCTCCTGATCATTATATAATTTATAACTGTTTATTACTTTCATTATCTGTATCGAGTAAAGTGGACCTTCGCAATCCGATCCGCTGTTCACTCATTCACGTAGTCTGCTTCGCAGTTTATCCCTACACAACTACCATTCTTACTTTATCATGAAATACGCACAAAAAAAAGACAATGTTGCGATACAACATTGTCTTTTTTGTCAGAAATTCCAAATAGAATTATTTGTTGTAGTTTACGATCTTTCCGAAATCTGGTTTCAGAGATGCACCGCCTACAAGACCGCCGTCGATGTCCTCTTTTGCGAACAGCTCTGCAGCATTTCCTGGATTTACAGAACCACCGTACAGTACACGGATCTCTTCTGCAACTGCATCACCATAGAGCTCGCGAACGAGATCACGGATACCTTTGCAAACTTCCTCAGCCTGGTCAGATGTAGCAGTTTTACCTGTTCCGATAGCCCAGATTGGCTCGTATGCGATAACAACCTTCTTAGCGTCCTCTGCAGATACATCAAGAAGACCAACTTTTACCTGCTGACGGATCCAGTCCATAGTGATTCCCTGCTCTCTCTGCTCAAGGGACTCACCACAGCACATAACCGGAACAAGGTTGTGCTCAAGAGCTTTTTTCACTTTTTTGTTAACGTCTTCGTTGGTCTCGCCGAAGTAATCACGTCTCTCAGAATGTCCCATGATTACATATGTAGCACCTGCATCAACAAGCATTGCCGGGGAGATTTCTCCGGTGTAAGCACCGCTCTCTTCAAAGTACAGGTTCTCACCGCCGATAGCGATGTTAGAGCCCTTAGCTGCCTCAACTGCTGCCGGAATATCAATTGCCGGTACGCAAAGAAGTACATCAACCTCATCGCTTGCACAGGTCTCTCTCATCTCAGCGATGAGTGCCTTTGTCTCGGATGGAGTTTTGTTCATTTTCCAGTTACCTGCTGCTAAAATTCTTCTTGCCATTGTATTTG
>JAUNAE010000014.1 GCA_030527765.1 Eubacteriales bacterium | reverse complement strand
ACTTTTTATAACAACTAGAATATTATAATTTTTTTCAGATATCAAGTTCCGGCCATTGTAATCTTATTACTTTGCCATTATTTTATATCCATAATATCGAAGTTGTGGCCTCAATACGCCAGCTTAGAATTTTCAATAGTAACATCCTATGCAAAAGGAGCCTTAATCAAGCAGTGATCTACCTGATTAAGACTCCTGTATCAACACAAATAATTGTCCTTTTTACGGATATGCAAATTTCTTTGCTCACCTGATCTTCGGATCAGGCTTTTTTCATTTCTTTAATTTTTGCGAAGATCGCCTGAAGTACGATGAAGAAGCACAACAGGATTGCGGTCACGATGTTAGACCAGGACGCCAGAAGATGTCCATTACTTTTTACCAGAGTAGAAATGGTACCATTGATCATAACACCGAACAGAGATCCGATGACATTACCGACACCACCTGTCAGAAGTGTTCCACCAATGACCGCGGAAGAAATTGCATCCATTTCCATACCAACCGCCTGTGTGGTTGTTCCGCACATCGTATTGAGGCAGTAACAAATTCCACCGATGGAAGTCAGAATACTGGAAAGCATATACGCTTTCAGCTGGGTCTTGTTAACATCCAGACCCATCAGTGTTGCAGATGTCTGGTTGCCTCCTACTGCATACAGCGCACGTCCGAATCTTGTGTAGCGGAGCATCAGAAATACAAGAAGTACAACGATGAGTGCCACGATAACGGTGATTCGAATAAACGGTGCAACATACATTCCTTTCGGATTGGTATATCCGCCAAATGGAATGGTAATTCTCTGACCAGAAAGTTTATTGAACAGCTCGTCACTTGTTACGGAAATCTGATGTGTCTCAATGACAGCGGTCATACCTCTGGCAAAGAACATACCTGCCATCGTTACGATGAACGGCTGAATCTTCAGATATGCAATGCACACACCCTGTACCAGACCGAACACAACTCCAATCAACAGAACTGCAATCATGAGAAGCCAGCTTGGTTTGTGCCATTTCTCAATTCCAACTGCAATAATCATACAGTCCATCGCTACCAGAGAACCAACGGAAATATCAATTCCTCCAGTCAGCATGACACAGGTCATACCTGCAGTTACACAAATCAGACCTGCATTGTTAATCAGAATATTCAGGAATGTCTGTAAATGAGTGAAACCTTTTTCTGCGTAAATCACGCATCCTGCCAGATACATCACAACAAACAGTACAATGGTAATCAGAAGCAGGATGTTGATACTTTTCTTTCTCTTTCTCATGCTGCTGCCCCCTTTGCTTCTGCTTTCTTTGCACGTTTCTCAAAATATTCTTTCACAGGTGTTGCCTGGATGATAACGATCAGCAATACGACCACTGCCTTAAATACAGGCGCCTGTGCGGAAGAAACCTTCAATGCGTACAGTGTTGTTGTGATCGCCTGAATGGTGTAAGCTCCGATGATGGAACCTGCCAGACTGAATTTACCTCCTCCAAGACTGTTTCCTCCAAGGGCTACAGAAAGGATGGCATCCAGTTCCATGTTCAGACCGATGTTATTGGTATCTGCGGAATAGATTCGTGATGTTGCAACCATTCCGGCAAGTCCTGCACAGAGACCACAGATCACATAGCAGAGGAAGATAATTCTTGCGGAATTGAATCCGGCAATGCGTGATGCCTTACGGTTAATACCTACGGACTGTACATAAGTTCCAAGTGCGGTGAAGCGAAGCACCAGTGCTGCTACGGTAATGCAGATCGCTGCCACAAGAATCGGAGTCGGAAGGAATCCGATATAACCACCGATTTTCTGGAAAGACGGAACACGAACATATACATACTGGCTGTTGCAGAGCAGAAGTCCGATTGCTCGTCCTGCCGACCACAGAATCAGCGTGGCAACCATCGGCTGAATGTTCAGATACGCTACGAAAAATCCGTTCAATGCACCGCAGAGCATGGTAACTACCAGACCAAGGAGAATACCACAAATCAGCGGATGTGCATAAGAGTTTGTATTAGTTACGCCATATCCCGCCAGAGTAACACAGCAGACACCACTGTACAGTGCCATGACAGATCCAACGGAAATATCTGTTCCTGCAGAAGCAGATACAACCAGTGTCATACCGATCGCAAGAATTGCAACCTCTGTACCACGGTTCAGAATATCAATCAATCGTCCATAAAGAACTCCGTTCTTGATGGTAATCATAAAGAATGTAAACGGTGCATTTCCGCAGGCGATGTCATAGAAGATATTGACAACCATGACAAGAATCATGCTCACCACCGGCAGAAACAGTTTCATTTTTGTTAATTTGCGAAGATTACTCATGACTCTCACCTCCTGCGATTGCTGCCATTACGCCGCTCTGAGACATTTCATTGCTCTCAAGCTCGCCGACCTTGGCGCCATCTCTAAGTACAACCATACGGTTGCAGGTACGAAGCATCTCTTCGATCTCGGAGGAGATGAAGATCAGGCTCTTACCTTCTTCCGCAAGTTTTACGACAAGTTTCTGAATTTCTGTTTTTGTTCCGATATCGATTCCTCGGGTCGGCTCATCCAGAATCAGGAAATCACAGTTGGTTGCCAGCCATCTGGCAAGAATTACTTTCTGCTGGTTACCTCCGGAGAGCTGTTTGATCATCGTCTCACGGCTTGCACATTTAATCTGCAGCATATCAATATACTTATCTGCAATTTCTATCTGTTTTGCCATCGGAATCTTCTTCAGAACACCCTCTTTTGCCTGCATGGCAAGAATGATGTTTTCACGAATGGAAAGATCCGCAATGATACCTTCTGCTTTACGGTCATCCGGAAGCATTCCCATACCAAGCTTCATTGCATCGATCGGGGCTTTGATATTGACTTCTTTGCCATTTACTTTGAGAGTACCTGTGGATGCACGGTCGGAGCCGTAAATCGCTCTTGCCATCTCTGAACGACCGCTTCCAAGAAGTCCGGTAAGGCCAATAACCTCTCCCTTATGAATGGTGAGATCAAATGGCTTGATCGTTCCTGCATGGCTGATTCCCTTTGCTTCCAGGAATACTTCCTCATTCTTCTTTCCATTATCATCTGCAGATTTAATAGAAGAAAGATCATCGAAATCTTTACCAAGCATCGCTGCAACCAGCTTCACACGCGGAAGTTCTGCGATAGAATACTCTCCCACAAGCTGACCGTTTCGAAGTACGGTGATGGCATCACACACTTCATAAACCTGTTCCAGGAAATGAGTTACAAAGATAATGCCTACACCCTGTTCTTTCAGTTTTCGCATCATTCCAAACAGCTTCTCAACTTCCTGGTCATCCAGAGAAGAAGTCGGCTCATCCAGAATGAGAACTTTACTTTCCATATCCACAGCACGGGCAATTGCCACCATCTGCTGCAGTGCCAGAGAATAATCTTCCAGGTTACGCTCTACATCAATATCCAGATCCAGTTCCTTCATCAGATCTGCAGCGTCTTTTACCATCTTTCGGCGATTGACAAAACCGAGTTTTGTCAAAGGTTCACGACCGATATAAAGATTCTCTGCAACGGATAAGTTCGGACAGAGGTTTACCTCCTGGTATACCGTAGAGATTCCTTTCTTCTGGGCATCCATGGTATCTTTGTTAACGATCTCCTGATCCTCCAGATAAATTTTTCCTGCCTCAAATTTGTTAACACCGGTCAGACATTTGATCAGTGTGGATTTTCCGGCACCATTTTCTCCCATCAGAGCCATAATCTGGCCTTCACGAAGTGTGAGATCTACATTTTCCAGGGCTTTGACACCGGGAAAGGTCATGCAGATCCCCCTCATTTTCAAAACCACTTTTTTGTCTTCCATGCTGTTCCTCCCTTGTCACTTGTCACTGTCCCTTTCATTCGCGGGCTGCGCATCCCCTCGAAGCAAAGGCAGTTCCTTCTTATCCCTTCAGAGACAAACCATCCTGTTCCTTAGATTTTCAAAAAGAAAGGGGAGAAGCCCGAACCCGGATTTCGCCCCTGATACTCACTGTATCACTGGAGTGACGGGAACCGTCGTCCTGTGATCCTGGATACTTTCAGGAATTAGTATGCACGTCCGTCCAGCAGTTCCTGAGTCATGGTCTGTGCCAGTTCGCTCTCGATGCCAGGTGCTACGAATGCTGCATCTGTTACAAGTGTTCTAGCCTCATACTCCTCACCGTTCTGGATCTTCTGGATTACGTCTGCTACGAACTCAGCCTGAATTGGGTTACACTCTACATCACAGTTGAATTTGCCATCCAGTGTGTACTGAAGACCATCATGTGTTGCATCATAAGAAACAAGGATAACATCGCCGTCAACACCGTAGGTGATACCTGCAGCGTCCATTGCGTCCATTGCACCATAAGCTTCGTTATCGTTCTGGCAGATAACTACATTGAACTGACCCTCATAAGATTTAATGAAGGACTCCATAACTTCCTGTCCACCATCCTGAGTGAAATCACCACTCTGGCTGTCAAGAAGTTTCCAGTTGTCATGCTCACCAAGAACTTCTGCGAATCCGTCTGTTCTGTTGATGGCTGCGGAAGCACCTACAGATCCCTCGATCTGAAGAATGTTCGCATCTTCGTCGCCTAAGTACTCAGCCAGCCATTTACCAGCGGTAACACCCTCATCATAAGGATTGGTTCCAACCCATGCGGTGTACAGATCGCTGCTTGCTTCGATCTCACGGTCAGCGATGATAACCGGGATTCCTGCATCCTGTGCTTCCTGAAGTACGGTGTCCCATCCCGCAGACTGGATCGGAGCGATTACGATGTAATCAAGACCCTGGTTGATGAAGTTACGAACTGCCTCGATCTGTGCTGCATGGTCGTTATCGCAGTCAACAAGGCTCAGCTCATATCCGTTCTCAGCGGTAAAAGTATCTTCATAGTTTTTGGTGTTAGCGGTACGCCAGTCAGACTCATGACCAACCTGTGCATAACCAACTTTGATAACATCATCAGATGCACTTGCATTAACAGCAAGACCTGCAACAGCTACAGTAGCAAGACCGAGTACGAGTAATTTCTTCATGTTTCTTCCTCCATTTTTTCATGAAATAGTTTTTGTACGTTCCCCAGGGAGAAAAGCTTCTCTTCGCTCCCTCTGATAGTTATTATTATACGAATGAGCCCCTTGTTTTACAATCATTCCTTAGCAATTTAATCTATTTCCGTTTCTTTAGCCAATACAACTTTTATATTTTGTGTTATAATTTGAATACAACTTTTATTTTATTTCCTGTTTCACATGATATTTTACGATTTTTTTCCTGGAAAATAGAAAAATTTTATCTCCGTGAAAGGATGATTTCCGAAGTTTCCCGGTAAAAAACTGGTGAAAAAAATTATAAACCGTGAATATTCTCAGATTAAATTTTGCAGTACCGTAAATTTTTAACCTTTTTTGGAGGATTCCCATGAAGAAATATGAAGAACTGGTGAAAATTTTCAAGCAAAAAATCCCACTTCTGCTGAAAGAAGGATGTCAGGCCCTTCCATCCGAAGCCGAAATCTGCCTTACTTATCAGGTCAGCCGACAGACTGTCCGGAAAGCCTATACTATTTTGGCACAGGAGAAGCTGATTGAATCCCGCCGGGGAAGCGGCACGTATCTGACCGGACTTCTTCCGGATCAGGGCAATAATCAGGTTGCCCTCCTTCTCACCACTGACACCGAATACATTTATCCGGAACTCCTAAGTGACATTGGCCGTCCCCTTTCCGGTGCCGGATTTTCGGTCTCTGTACACACTACCGGGGACAGCGTTCAGGCAGAACGTTCCCTTCTTCTTCGCCTTCTCAAACATCCTCCCAGAGGCTTAATTGCAGAAGGCTGCCATAACGCTCTTCCCACTCCTAACGCAGATCTTTATCAGGAGTTGGAACAGAGGGGCACTTCCATTCTTTTCCTATATGGAAGATATCCGAATGTATTTACCGGAATCTGCATCGAAGATGATAATTTTCAGGGAGGATATGAGCTGACACAGCACCTTCTTCGCAAAGGTCAAAGACACATTGCAGGCATTTTTCAGAGTGATACGGTACAGGGACGGGATCGCTATCTTGGGTATGTCACCGCCCTCAGAGATTACGATGCCCCTCTTCCCTCGGATAATCTGCTGTGGTTTGATGACCGCATGCTTCAAAATCTGCAAAAAAAACAGGATACTCGATTTCTCCGGGAATATATCTCGAAAAATCTCCTATCCTGTACTGCCTGTGTCTGCTATAACGATGAGCTCGCCTACTGGCTGATTCGTGAACTCACTCGAATGAAAATTGCTGTTCCCAAGGATCTCAGTGTCGTCGGTTTCGACAACAGCTATCTTCGCCATGCAAGCCATCTGCAGCTGACAACCCTCGCCCATGAAGCCCATGCCGTGGGAAAAGCGGCCTCCTCTTGTCTTCTTCAGATGATGCAGGGACGGACCGTCCTGTCCCAAACCATTCCATGGACGCTTCTTCCTGGAAACAGCGACCGTTCCCTGTAACTTTCAAAACTTATGCAAATGGTAAAGCGGACATTCGTAATCCGCTTCGCTATTTGCTAATGAACGCGGACTGCTTATCTGCATTCAGCTCATTGAGCTTCTGTATTCTCGCGGACTCTTGCCTTCGGTCTTCTTGAAAACAAAACTAAAATAGTGGGGATCCCGGTAGCCAACCTCTGCTGCGATCTCCGCTGTGTGAAGTTTCGTCTTCTGAAGAAGTTCTCTTGCCTTTTCCATACGCTTCTGTGTCACATATTCCACAAAGGTCATCTTCATACTCTGGCTGAACCACGCACTGAAATAGTTGGCGCTGACCTCCATAGCAGATGCCACTTTATTCAGGGAAAGCTGTTCTTCTGTAAAATGTTCATCAATATAGTTGAGGGCTTCTTTCAGCATCTGATTTCCCTGAACGCCCTCCCGGGCCTCTCTTTCATCCAGTGCCAGTTCCAGAAGTTCCATGATAAACTGCGGAACTTTGTCCAGGTTGGATGCCATCTCCTTACTGCTTCCAAACAAATCTTCCAGCTTTTCTGTACTTCCGCCGATTTCCCGGACATAAGCAATCGCTGTAAAGTGAAGATTCAGAAGAAGATAATCCCGGAACATACGGGATTTCAGAACATCCTGCAAATTTCCCAGATATCCCTCTGTAAATCCTTCAATTTCCTCTTTCTGTCCGTTTTTCAAAAACTCTCTCAAAATCTCCGGATCCACTTTGTTCACATCCATGCTGCTGAGCTTCTCAGACTCATTGTCCACCTGAACCCGCTCTGCCAGATGGCTGGTCAGCATGTGTTCTTCCGGCGCAAGGAATCGATAGGAGAACAGATGATTTACCTGATGATAACAATCCTGCAGCTGGCTGAATCTCTCCACCGGCTCCCCAGCACTGACATACCACTTGAGATGTCCACATTCTTCCATGGTCTGGCGAATGATATCCACACCCCGGGTCGTATAATCCACAACAAGATCCCGCTCGCCCTTCACGACGACGCAGTATGTGTTAATACTCCAACGGAAAAACAGGTACTGGGAAAAACGCAGGAAATAATGAATCAGTTTCTCCTGGCAGAGTGCAAACTCCTCAGCATTTCCGGAATTCTTATTTGTATCCTCCACAAGACTGAAAAAGATCAGATTATAACAAGGCCCATTGATGTTCAGATTCAATCTCTGGGCCTGAGCATAAATCTCCTCTACAGACAGTTTTCCGGAAAAAATCTGCTCAAAGAACACTCTGCGGTAAAACTGCTCATACTCCTGTCGTTCCAATTGAAACTGACGGACATAGTCCTCCTGCTCTCTCTCGCTTTCAATTTTTTTCTTAACTTCCGAAAGGGCATTTTCCATGGCACGTCTTGTCACAGGCTTGGACAGATACTGATCCACTCCTTCCATAATTGCCCTTCTTGCATATTCAAAATCGTCAAAACCACTGATGATGATCATTTTCATATTCGGAAATTCCTGATGCACAATATGGCACAGAGACAATCCGTCCATAAAAGGCATCCGGATATCTGTGATCAGAAGATCCGGCACCAGTCGTCGGATCTGCAGAAGCGCCATCTCCCCATCCGCAGCCTCTCCTGCAAATTCAAACCCATATTGCTGCCAGGCAATGTTATCCCGCAGTCCCTCTCGAACTACGCTCTCATCCTCAGCCAAAAAAACCTTTAACATCTTTCGGTCTTCCCCTTATCTTTTTTTATTCTACTTGTATCCTGTCAGGCGGATAATCTCAATTCGCTTCGCCACTGCTTACCTCAGGTCAGTACAGACGATTCTCGATTGCTTCGCTTACGTTTTCTGAGGTAAATACCTCCTCATCCACAAGATTCATCTTCGGCACTTCTTCTCCTGCCTGAAGCTTCTGAATCAATTCGTCGATGTATGGACCCTGAAGGGCATTGCATTCCACATCCACAAGGATGGTTCCCTGTTTCACAAGTTCCAATGCTTCCCGGGCCGCATCGAAGGAGATGATCGCAACTCCATCTGTTCCCATAGAAACTCCTGCGTTCTCCATCGCTTCAATCGCTCCAAGAGTCATATCGTCATTCTGAGAAACAAGAACATCAATGTCCGGATGTTCTATCAGAATTTCCTCCATAACTTCCTTGCCTCTTGCGGTTGTGAATTCTCCACACTCGTTTGCAACAATCTTCCAGTTCGAATGTTTGGAGGCGATTTTTTGAAATCCACCGGATCTGCCGATCTGTGCAGAAGAACCAATGGTTCCCGTGAGAATCGCAATCTTGACCTCACTCTCATCCTTTCCCTGTTCGGACAGGTAATCCTCCAGCCATCGACCGGCCTTCTCTCCTTCCTCCTCGGAACTTGTACCAACCCAGGCGGTATAAAGATCTTCGTATTCTGATGACACCTGTCTATCAACGAGAATCACCGGAATCTCTGCCTCCTTGGCTTCCATCAACACAGTTTCCCAACCATCCTGCGTTACCGGAGAGAACAAAATATAGTCCACTCTCTGGGAAATATAGCTTCGAATCGCCTTGATCTGGTTTTCCTGCTTCTGCCGTGCATTGTTAAACAGCAGGAAATAGCCATTCTCCTTTGTAAGAGTATTCTGAATCGATTTTGTGTTGGCATCTCTCCAGAGAGACTCACTTCCAATCTGCGTAAAACCGACACTGATCAGATTATCAAACTCGTCCACCTGGGCATCTTCAGCGGGCTGCACCTTTCCGCAGCCCGAGAGGACACAAACTATTGCAAGAACAAGTCCCCACTTTTTCAGAGATTTTTTCTGTTCCTGATGTATCTCTTTACTATGCATTCTCCGCTACTCCTCCCATGACACTATCTACCCACTCAGCGGGAATCAGAATCTCAACTCGGGTTCCTTCCCTTGCCTTTGATTCAATCGTGATACCATAATTCCATCCAAAATTCATATGGATACGCTCATTCACGTTGGCCATGCCAAAACCGGTCTCCGTTGCCTTACATGGTTTCTGAATCTCCTCCCGAAGACGTGCAAGTTCCTCTTCTTCCATACCGACACCGTCATCCTCTACAACAAAGAGGATGTTATGAGTACCTGTCATTTTTCCTCGAATCTGCACATGACCTTTGGCACGTTTGTATTTGATTCCATGATAAAGAGCATTTTCCACGAGAGGCTGGAGAGTCATTTTCAAAATACGATAGTGGTAAAGCTCCGGATCAATATCAATGTCATAGGTCAGAATATCCCGGTAACGTACCTGCTGAATTTCCAGATAGCTTCGAATATGCTGTTCTTCCTCGCGAATGGTAATAAACTCCTGTCCATGGCTCAGCACCAGCTTAAAAAATGTAGACAGGGATACAATCATATCCTCCGCTTCCTCCGGTTTGCCTCCTTCGATCAGCCACACAATTGTGTCCAGTGCGTTATAAAGAAAATGCGGATTGATCTGCTCCTGAAGAAGACGAAGTTCCACGTAACGCATTTTCCGCTCATCCTCTTTGATCTTTTTGACAAGAATCTGCAGATTCTCTGCCATGTCATTGACACTGCCGGAAACTTCTGCGATCTCATCTTTCGTACGAATTCCGGCGCGGGCATTGAAATCTCCCGTGGCAATTCGTTTCGTGACACTGCGAAGCTCCGTGAGAGGCTCGGTAATGCCCTTCACTGTCACTGCAAGGATCAGAAATACAAATAACAAAATGACCGCCAGAATCACTGCAGCAATGATCAGCATGTTCATCATGTCATGATTCAGATTTGTCTTCAGCACCTCAATGCTTCGTGTCTGATAATAGATATAATACTGGATATCGTCCTGAATCAGTTCTGTCAGAACATAAATATTGTTGTCCAGCATCTCGATGTTCTTGTTATAAGTTCCACCATTTTTAAGATCTTCATTAATGTCGTTAACGCGATCCTCAAGGGTATCAATGTTTCTCAGAAGGTTATTCAGCCACTGTCTGCTGTCCGGATCCGTTGTAATATGGGCCAATGTCTGAAAATCGCTTCGAAGTTCCCGAATCAGTTCATACGGATCTTCCACTTCCAAATCTTTCTGGCCTTCCTCAAAACTTTTCCCACGGACAACGAGCTTATAAACGCTCTCATCCATCTGCTCCCGGAAATCCAGATTATAACTATTCGCAATGGTCATATTCGACACGATTTCATCATAGGCGTTGCTGTAATTCTGCAGGGAAATTAACAGACTGATAATCAGTGCAACCAGAGGCAAAACCGCCAGAAGAATCATAAGAATCATTTTATTTTTCAAAGAATTTGTTATTCGATTATGCAGCTTTTTCAGGCCCATAGCGCACCTCATTTCTCAGTTCCCAAATACTATTTACAGCTTCTGCTCTATATTCCATACTTCTTTCAGTGACGTGCAATATAGTTTCTTCAAATCAGTAATTAACGATACTGTTATATTATAATCAAAGAAAGGCTCTGACGCAATTGGTCAGAGCCTTTCTGTATTACTTAATCAATATGTGTCCTGCTTCTTTTGAAGTTCTGCTTATGCGGTTCTTCTTTTCTTGATGATCACCGCAACGATCATTGCCAGTGCAGAGAGCATCAGATACATGAAGAAGCTGATCGGTGTATCATCACCTGTCTTAACTCCATTCGGAGTGGTAGGTGTTGGTGTTACCGTTCCGCTCGGAGCCGGTGTAATGGTAACGGTCTCGGTTGGTGTAGGTGTTACAGTCACCTCAACCTCTTTGTTTGTGATAGAAACACTTACTTCCTCAGTCTCACCAATTACCAGTTCCTGTTCAGCTCCTACAACCTCTACCTCATATGCAAATGTTGCATCGTTCTCTACCGGAACACCATTTGCATCGGTCTCAGTAATGTAGAAGTGATATCCTTCTCCCGGATGCAGCTCTGCTGTTACCTGAGCTGTTACGGAAGAGTTTCCGTTCATCTGCAGTGCCACGATGTTCTGATCAACAAGATCAGACAATGTTGTGTATTCCGGATCTGCGAAAATACCTGCATAGAAGGTCTCATCACTTGGTTTTGCTGTTCCATCAGCTCCGAGAACGGTCTTACTGATGTTCAGTTTACCCTTGTGATATGCTTCTCCAGGAATCTCTGTGAACTGGTTTGCAAAAGCAATGATTACATGATCATTTTCTTCTGTAACCTCAGCCTCGTTGGAAACATCAAACTCTGCTGTGTATGCAGTGTTATCAATCACACCTACCGGCATCAGTTCTCCGGATTCACTAACCTCCTGAACATAATAGGTATGTCCAATTTCGAGGTTCTCAAATGTTACTGTCTCAGCAGAAGAATCCTGGAATCTGATAGGCATAATGGAAGTTCCTTCTGCCATCGTAGTTCCTTCTGCATCTGTGAAGAGTGCTACATAGAAGGTTCTGTCACGGAAACTGAACTCTGTTCCATCGAGGGTGGTCAGGCGTTTGGTTACCTGAATAGATCCTGTCATTGGTCCGATCAGTTCATCTTCTACAAGGAGTGTTCCATCGCCGGATACGGTTCCTGTAGACGTTACGTTTCCTGTCTCATCGATCGTGAATGTTGTATCACTTGTCAGATGATATCCTTCCGGTGCTACGGTCTCTCTCAGTGTATATTCCTCTCCTGTCTTCAGTCCTTCTACTACATGAGCAGTCTCTTCAGAAGTCCACTCTGCAACTACATTGCCTTCAGAATCAATGATCTGTAGCACTGCTCCGGCAAGTTCCTTGCCATCTGCAATGTCAACTTTGCTTACGCTGATCATGGTCTTCGCATCTTCTACAAGAAGTGTTCCGTCCTCAGTTACGGTTCCTGTGGATGTGATCTTTCCTGTCTCGTCAATGCTGAAGGTTGTATCGGTTGTTACGGTGTATCCTTCCGGTGCTACGGTCTCTCTCAGTGTGTATTCTTCGCCGGTCTTCAGGCCTTCTACTACATGAGCGTTTCCTGCCTCGGAATCCCACTCGTCTACGACATTTCCTTCGCTGTCGAGGATCTGGATATGGGCTCCGTCAAGCTCGGTTCCGTCTGCGACATCTACCTTGCTTACCTGGATCTTTGTCTTCGCATCCTCTACAAGAAGTGTTCCATCCTCTGTTACGGTTCCTGTGGATGTGATCTTTCCTGTCTCGTCAATGCTGAAGGTTGTATCGGTTGTTACGGTGTATCCTTCCGGTGCTACGGTCTCTCTCAGTGTGTATTCTTCGCCGGTCTTCAGACCTTCGGTTACATGAGCGTTTCCTGCCTCGGAATCCCACTCGTCTACAACATTTCCTTCGCTGTCAAGGATCTGGATATGGGCTCCGTCAAGCTCTGCTCCATCTGCAGCATCAACCTTGCTTACCTGGATCTTTGTCTTGCTGTCTTCAACAAGAACGGTTCCGTCGTCGGTAACTGTTCCGCTGGAAGTAATCTTGCCAGTCTCATCAATCTGGAATGTTGTATCTGCAGTAATTGTGTATCCGGTCGGTGCTACGGTTTCTCTTAATGTGTAATCCTCTCCGGTCTTCAGGCCTTCGGTTACATGAGCATTTCCTGCCTCGGAATCCCACTCGTCTACTACATTTCCTTCACTGTCGATGATCTGAATATGAGCTCCGTCAAGCTCAGATCCATCTGCGACATCTACTTTGCTTACGCTTACTTTAGTTACTTTGTTGATGAATTCCGGTGCATTTTCGGATCCATCATACAGAACTTTGACATCAAGTTTTCCAAGTCCATCGTCTTTTGTCGTTACCTGAACAGTGTAGATGGTCTTATCAAAGATGACGCCATCCTCAGTATCAACGATCTCCTGAATGGTGTACTCGAAAGTACCTTCTTCTGTGTACTCAATTGGACTAAAGGAGATGCTGCCATCGGCTGCGTTTGTAACGGTTTCGATTTCCTTGCCAAGCTTATCCTTCAGAACGAAGCTGAACTCGCCTTCTGTCAGATCTTTGCCTTCCAGAGACTTACTTGCTTCAAGAACAGCCTCACCCTTGGTATTGTACTCGTTTGCAAAGTCTGCTCCTGCATAGGTAGTCTTTCCGTCATAGGTTACGTCCAGTCCGCCCTTACCGTTATCAGTTACGGTAACAGTTACGGTCTTCTCGCTAGCATCATAGGTGACTCCGTCTTTTACGTTATCTTTTGCGTCTGTCGGAATCTTCTCTTTAATGGTGTAAGTATGCTCGCCTGCTTCGGTGTACTTGATTGCTGTGAAGGCTGCCACTCCGTTTCCGTTGTTGGATACGGTCTCGATCTCTTTTCCGTTCTCGGAAAGTACGAACTCGAACTCGCCGTCTTTCAGTTCTCTTCCGCTCAGGCTCTTCGTTGCAAAGAGCTGTGCCTCTCCTGCGGTTGCATACTTGTTGACAAAGGCTGCTCCTGCAAACTCTGCTTTACCGTCATAGGTAACTGCAAGCGTTCCGTCGCCATTGTCGCTTACTTCTACGTTTACGGTTACAACTTTGTCATCGTAGGTGATTCCGTCTTTTACATTGTCTACTGCATCCTTCGGGATATCCTCACGGATCCTGTAGGTGTAGCTTCCGGTCTCATCTTTGTCCTTGTTCAGGATGTACTCGATGGCTTTGAAGGTTACCTTACCCTCTGCATCGTTGCTCTGGCTCTCGATCTCCTTGCCATCCTTATCCTCAAGGATAAAGGTGAACTGACCTTCCTTCAGAGTCTTGCCCGTCAGAGTCTTGCTTGCACTAAACTCTGCCTGGCCTTTTGCTTCATAGGTGTTGGTAAAGGTGATGGCTGCGTTCTCAACGTCTCGGGTTACCTTCAAGGTTCCGTCTCCGTTGTCTGTTACCGTCACCTTAATGGTGATCTCTTTCTTGTCGTAGGTAATTCCCTTGTTGTTTCCTGCAGTCTCGGTGATGGTGTAGGTGTGCTCACCCAGATCACTCTTCTCTGCATTCACTACATACTCAAGAGTCTTGAAAGTGATCTTTCCGTTTCCATCGTTGGTTACGGTCTCAAGAACTGTCTCGCCCTCTTTCAGTACGAAGGTGAATTCTCCGTCTGCAAGATCTTTGCCTTCCAGGGTCTTGATTCCGCTGAAATCAACTTTTCCGGCTGCCTCGTATGCATTTGCAAATGCTGCTCCTGCATAGGTGGTCTCTCCGTCATAAGTGACTGCAAGTGTTCCGTCTCCGTTATCGGTTACGGTAACAGTTACGGTCTTCTCGCTGGCATCATAGGTGACTCCGTTTTTCACGTTGTTGTCTGCGTCTTCCGGAATCTTCTCTTTGATGGTGTAAGTATGCTCGCCTGCTTCGGTGTACTTGATTGCTGTGAAGGCTGCCACTCCGTTTCCGTTGTTGGATACGGTCTCGATCTCTTTTCCGTTCTCGGAAAGTACGAACTCGAACTCGCCGTCTTTCAGTTCTCTTCCGCTCAGGCTCTTCGTTGCAAAGAGCTGTGCCTCTCCTGCGGTTGCATACTTGTTGACAAAGGCTGCTCCTGCAAACTCTGCTTTACCGTCATAGGTAACTGCAAGCGTTCCGTCGCCATTGTCACTTACTTCTACGTTTACGGTTACAACTTTGTCATCGTAAGTGATTCCGTCTTTTACATTGTCTACTGCATCCTTCGGGATATCCTCGCGGATCCTGTAGGTGTAGCTTCCGGTCTCATCGGTATCCTTGTTCAGGATGTACTCGATAGCCTTGAAGGTTACCTTACCCTCTGCATCATTGCTCTGGCTCTCGATCTCCTTGCCATCCTTATCCTCAAGGATAAAGGTGAACTGACCTTCCTTCAGAGTCTTGCCCGTCAGAGTCTTGCTTGCACTAAACTCTGCCTGGCCTTTTGCTTCATAGGTGTTGGTAAAGGTGATGGCTGCGTTCTCAACGTCTCGGGTTACCTTCAAGGTTCCGTCTCCGTTGTCTGTTACCGTCACCTTAATGGTGATCTCTTTCTTGTCGTAGGTAATTCCCTTGTTGTTTCCTGCAGTCTCGGTGATGGTGTAGGTGTGCTCACCCAGATCACTCTTCTCTGCATTCACTACATACGCAAGAGTCTTGAAGTTGATGTTTCCGCTTCCGTCGTTGGTTACGGTCTCAAGAACTGTCTCGCCCTCTTTCAGTACGAAGGTGAATTCTCCGGCTGCAAGATCTTTTCCTTTCAGGGTCTTGGTTCCGCTGAAGCTTACCTCTCCGGTTGCCTCGTATGCATTTGTAAAGGTAGTATGCTGAGTACCTGTAATCGCAGCATTCAGTGTACCGTTCTCATTGTCTGTTACTTCAACTGTAATCGTTGCAAGGTTACTGTCATAACTTACACCGTCGATACCGTTATTCACCTCAGAGATTGTGTAAGTATGAGTGCCAAGATCATTTTTATTTTCATTCAGTTCATAGGAAATTTCATCAAATGTGATGCTTCCATCCGCTGCATTTGTCTTCGTCTGAATGGTCGTTCCATTTTCCTGAAGCACGAAACTGAACTCGCCGGCCTTCAGTTCACGACCTGTCAGAGATTTGTTTGCCTGCAGCTGAATGCTTCCTTTTGCTTCGTATTTCTTCTTATTAATAAAGGTTGTTGATGTATCTGTCGTTACCGGTGTCTGTGCCTCATATCCCGGTACTGCTGTTTCCTGTGCAGAATAGGTTGCATTAGCAGGAAGTTTTTTCCATGTGTAAGTCCAGTTATTATCTGCACTCAATGTCTGAGTATCATACTCCGCACCATCAGCAAAAAGGGTAACCTGAATGCTGTCCGGTGTATCTGTAAGTGTCTGTCCCTTAGCGTCCAGCCACTGTTTGGAAACAGTATACTCTTTGGTATTTATCTTCTTATTAATAATATTACTTACAGTATCACTGACGGCTACCACACTGGACTCGAATCCCTCAAGCTCGGTAACCTCCTTCACACTGTAAGGGGCCTGGTCTGCCGGAAGATTCTTCCATGTATAGCTCCAGCTGTTTCCAGCCTTCAAAGTCTGGGTATCAACGACAGTACCGCTTCCGTTCAACAACTGTACTTCTACTTTGTAGCTGCTTACCTCACTCGACGGAAGACCTGCGCCACTCTCATTCTGCCACAGTTTGTTAACTTTGTATGTTGTGGTTTGCGGAACATTTTTGCTGTTCGTGATACTTGCCTCACCACCATTAGATGCAAGAGTAACACTCTGTCCATTACCGGCGATTGCATACCCATTAGCACCGGAATCCAATCTGTTACCGGAACTGTCTGTCTCGTATATCTGATAGGTTTCCCCGGCTTTCAGGTTCGTGAACTGCACCGTCTTTGTCTGTCCATTAGAAACAGAAACAGACTGAACACGCTGACCTGCAACTCTTGCGCCGTCCTTGTACAATGCAAAATAGAATGTCTTTGCACTGGAGTCGGTTGGATCTACTAACGTCTTATATACCGTCAGGTTTGCAGACAAACCGGTGAAGGTCCAGTTGTGAGACTCCTGCTGGTTACTCTCTGTTGTGTTCGCTATGACACTTCCGTTCAACGCACCATAGTGAATATTCGCATGAGGTGCGAGAATCGTTCCCTGAAAATGATCGGAACATCCCACATACGTCATGGTGTTCGTACTTTCATAAGTACTGTAAGCAGTTTCCTGCTCTTGTGTATCTTCATTTGTCGTTGTAGATGTCTGGAAGAAGTTCCAAAGCACACTACATGGAATTTCTGTGACTGCCTCTCCATTCTTTGTGCCATCAATCGTCGTAACAAGGTTTCTCAGAATATATTCTTTTTCCTGCTCTGAAACTCCGGTCATGTCCACATTGATGATCACGGTACAGCTGTTCGGAATACTTCCAATAATATTGAGCATCGTCTTATTGCCTGTACCACCGGCACCTACAAGATCACTTGCACTTACTGTAATATAGTTCACAGAATTCTGTGTCGCATTGACTGAAATCGTGATCGGCGTATTCTGATCTGCCGGTCTTGAGAACTCAATGGTATTGCCGGAATTTCCCTGCTGGAAAACTGTTGTAGTAACTGCCTGATTACCTTCCCCCGTCGTTGTTGGTTCACTTGCGGTTACATTATTGGCAGTGAACTCTGCAAGGGCTGCGGAGAACTCGGCCATATTATCCAGTTCCTGCTGAATGTTAATATATACATCAGAATTCGCACCTTCCTGATAAACCTCAGATGAGGTAGTCGCATCCTGCTTACCACCATTTGTTCCGATATAAAGTTCTGTCGTTCCCGTCATGGACGTATCAACAGAGTTGCCAATGACTACCACACTTCCACTGGTATTGTTGATCTCTCCCATATTCGTTGCGGAGGTTCCAAAGAAGTTCACCTCCTGAATGCCGTCACGATTGTTCTGATTATTACCAAATGCCTGACCACCACCGTTAAAGTCGTTCGCGGCGATATTACCATTGGTATGATTATTTATGGTTACCGTATTGGCAAAAATATGGAAATCGAATGCCAGTGACGAGAAGGTATGCGTTCCATCATAAAAGCTGAAACTGTTCTGTGCACTGTACGGTTCTGTAATCGTATGCTGCTGATCTTCCGGAACCTTGTTCAGTTTATCCAATACAGCAACTGCATAGAAGGAGAAGTGATCCGCTTCTACTGTAACTGTATCACCGGAAACCTCTGCTCCCAGGTCAGTACCTGCTTCTCCGGCATTCTCTGCATGAATAACTACAAGCTCTTTGGATTCCTCCTGAGCATCTCCTGCAAAAGGAATTCCTGAGAAAGTTACCTGAACTGTATCATCCGGCTGTACTTCCTGTCCATCGATGCGAAGAGTGATGTCAAAGCCGATAACCTTATCAACTTCATTCTCCTCGGTATCAATCGCACCTTCTACGGTTGCCTTCGCTGTGGAATTGCTGATTCTTCTCGCAACGACTTCTGTTCCCGGTTTCAAAGTTCCGGAAAGTGCACTGACAGTAATGGTAACACCACTGTTCACTGTGCTTACAGACTCCGGACCAACTTCTTCCGGAATAACCAGAAGGCCGGTATCCAGCCATGTTGTCTGATCGCTGCTGATTGCCTGATCGTCCATAAAGAACTGGGCTGTCAGCTGTGAAGGATCTGTAATCTTATCTGCTACTTTTGCATAGAACACGTACTGAGCTGTGCTGCCAGCTGCAATACTCTGACCGCTCCAGGAAACCGTCTGACCGGCAACGCCGATACCTGCAGTTTCATCTCCTCCCGGATAGTAGGAAAGAGTGGACGGAAGAATGGTCTTAATCGTTGTATTTTCAGACGCCTTCTTCTCAGCGTTATTATGAATTTTCAATGTATAGCGGACAACAGCGATGGTCTTGCCATCCATCTGTTTCTGCTGTACTCTCTGTTCTACGCTTCCGGAAAGAACAACTTCTTCCGGAACCTCTGTAGGGGTAACCTCCGGTGTAGGAGTCAGTGCTTCCGTCGGAGTAACTTCCACTGCAGGTGCCTCCGTTGGAGTTTCCGCCGGAGTTTCTACCGGTGCTTCTGTAGGATCCACATCATCTGCCGGATCCTCGTCCCCTGTATTCTCCGGTTCTTCCACCTCAGATGGAGTTTCTGCCGGTGTCTCTGCAGGCTCTTCTGCTGCAGGAGTTTCAACCGTTGGTTCTTCTACTGCCACCGGTGTCTCTTCTACAGGAGCTACTTCCTCTGCAGGTGCTGCTTCTTCTGCAGGTGCTTCTTCAGGTGATGCCTCCATAACTATAGGAGTTGGTTCGACAGAGATATCCTCTGCCAGGGTTGTGACGCCATGTTGCTGCATCAGCATTGCAGCTGTCATCACAAACGCCAAATATCGTTTGACTTTGTTTCTTTTCATATTCCCTCCTGTTCTCATCCTTTTCTGAAAGAACGCACAATATTTTACTATAAAAACATAATACTATAGGCAAATTTTTCTAGCAAGTTGCAATACGACCGCCCCCTTATTTTCTCCCTTATAGTCAAGTATTTCCCATAAAATAAGGGATATCTTATACTTCTTTTTGATAAACCTCCGAAACCTTTTCGTAGTTTTTTCTCCAAAACTTGTAATGTACCACTGATTCGAATTTCTCAAGAACTTGTCTATGTAAAAATATACATGTATAGACTTGAAGTATTTTTACCCGAATTGCGAATATCCGCTTGACCTGTATTAAGTAATTCTCCCCGTTTCAAATACGCAGAGCATTAAGCGGTGTGTAATGTCGCAAAGTTCGACTCTAATGTTCATTATAAGGAAGCTGTTCAACAAAAGTTCAACAGATCCAACACCGGCAAATGCAAAAAGATCCCTCTGCTCAACCATAGAACAAAGGGATCTGCAAAATCTTCTTATATTAGCTTAAATCACATAATCATTTGTCTGGGCTTCCTGCCAGTTCAGAAGATCTTCCAGTGTAATATTGTCAACTACACTGTCGATAGCATCGGACATTTTCTTCCAGAGAATGTTTGTGACACTCTCCTGTTCCGCACTGCTATTTTCATAGTCCACCGGAGCAAGACTTCCTTCTGTCAGACGCAGGATCATTCCGACCGTATATTCGGAAGGTTCCTTTGCCAGGGAGTATCCTCCCATCGGGCCTCGTACACTTCGAACAAATCCAGCCTTATTCAGTATGGATATAATCTGCTCCAGATATTTATCTGAAATATCCTGTCTTCTTGCTATGTCTTTCAGTCTGACCGGATCTCCCGAATAATTGGTTGCAATATCAAGCATCATTCGAATCGCATATTGACCTTTGGTAGATATTCTCATGGATGAACAATCCCCTTCTCTAATAATTATTTTGTGAACAGTGGAGTAGAATAGTATCTGTCGCCGCTGTCCGGAAGAAGTGCTACAATTGTCTTTCCTTCATTTTCCGGTCTCTTTGCAAGCTCAATTGCCGCATATAGAGCAGCTCCGGAAGAAATACCTGTAAGAACTCCCTCGCTCTTTGTAAGCTTACGTGATGTCTCAAATGCACTCTCATTATCAACAGTGATCACTTCGTCATAAACGGTTGTGTTCAGTACGCTAGGAACAAAACCTGCGCCGATTCCCTGAATTTTGTGCGGGCCGGCTTTTCCTTCGGAAAGTACAGGAGAAGTTGCAGGCTCAATAGCAACCACTTTGACACTTTCTTTCTTGGATTTCAGATACTCACCGATACCGGTAACTGTTCCGCCGGTACCAACACCTGCTACAAAGATATCAACCTCACCGTCAGTATCATTCCAGATCTCCGGACCGGTTGTCTCTCTGTGTGCCTTCGGGTTAGCCGGGTTATCGAACTGTGCCGGGATAAAGCTGTTCTCAATCTCAGCTGCGAGTTCTTCAGCCTTTGCAATTGCGCCCTTCATACCTTTGGTTCCGTCTGTCAGAACAACCTCTGCGCCGTATGCCTTCAGAATGTTGCGTCTCTCAACGGACATAGTCTCTGGCATTGTAAGGATCACACGATATCCCTTCGCTGCTGCGATAGATGCAAGACCGATTCCTGTGTTACCGGAAGTCGGCTCAATAATTGTAGAGCCTTCTTTCAGTGCTCCTGAAGCTTCTGCCTCTTCAATCATATATTTTGCGATACGGTCTTTGACACTTCCTGCAGGATTAAAGTATTCCAGTTTCACCAGCACCTTAGCTTTCAGTCCTTCTTCTGCTTCAATATTCTTAACTTCCAGAATTGGTGTGTTTCCGATCAGCTCCACTGCGCTCTTATATACCTTTGCCATAATATATTTCCTCCTTATCCTACTGTTTCGATATGATTTGTATGTTTATGGAAATTATAGCATTCCTATAGGATTTGTCAAGAGTATCTTTTATTTTTTCAGAAAATCCGGAACGAAGTCTGTCCAGTGCATCAGAATCGTCTGCAAAAGTAAATCAATCTTCTCTTTTGTCTCCGGCGCCAGAGTCTCACGGCGCTTCCACATAGCCGCCAGTGCCTTCACTCCACCGTTTTGAAGTTCGGTCAGCGTCTCAACTCCCGGCGCCTCCAGCACTGAAAAGAAATCATTAATAAAGTGATTGCGTTCCTCATCATTATAATTCTGAAGCCACTGATCCATAGACTGATCCAGAATCACCGCAGTCTTACTAAGTTCCGGCACCGTTTCAAATCGCGGTCCGAGAACCTGCCAGGACAGACCATCATGCTGCATAACACCAACAGCATTGCTCTGAATCACAATCGGTGTTGTCACATGTCCCAGAAGCATTCCCACAATCGAATGTTCCGGCACAATCCGGACAATTCGGCGAACAATATTTGCCAATTCCTTACTTTCCAGAAAATCCTTCCTAAACCCCGGTCCATCGTTGTTATAAACCTTCACGATCCGGTTCTGAACCTCTGTCTCGCAGAAAGCTCCCGCATATACTGCAAGATGTCCTCCCTTTGAATGACCTCCGATCCGAATTCTCGGACGATTCTTCCCACATCGATTCACATACTCCACAGCCTCTGTCTGAGCAGCCACCTCCCCACTGGCCATAAGGAAATCTTCCTTCCAGCCAACGATTCGGTCATCGGTTCCCCGAATAGCCAGATAAGAGGACTCATCCGGGAGTACGATCTCAATAGCACTGAACTGCAGGTTTTCTTCTATATTGATATGATTCAGATAATTTCCTGCAAGAAGGTCTCCGTAACGGCGGGTGCCTGCCATTTCTTTCAACATGTCAGGTGCCAGACGAATGAAGGATTTATCTTTCTGCAATTCTTCTTCCGAATGCATGGCAAAAAACTTCTCGGATATTTCTGTAATCGTAAGTAATTCTTCCCCCTCAATAGGCGCTACTCCATCCAGGTTCACATAGGAAAGATAAGAAAAAATCAGGTTATCCACCTCATTAAAGGGATCCACTGCAAAGGTCAGATCTCCACGCCATTTGACATAATCAATGATATTTCCCATAATCAACATCCTCTCTGTTTTAAATCGAGCTATTGCTCACCGCCTACGTTATGTTTAGAAGTCAAACGGATATTCGCGATCCGCCGGAGGCTCATCTCTTATCTGTTCTGTATATATAGTTACTGTTCACCTTGTGAACTGTAACTATATATCTGATCCCAGGCAAGGCAGGCTTCTGTCCACTCTTCCTCGGCTTTTTCCAGTTCTTCCATGGCAAAAGCTTCCATATTTATCCACTCCTCCGGCGTTTCCGGAATCCTTTCTCCCCATTCCTTCCACTTGTTCCAAAGAAGTTCTGCTTTTCTTTTGGCATCTTCCATCTGTTCTCTTGCAAGGCGAAGCTGCCAGTCATAATAAGCCGCCTCGGTACTGATTTCCCTGAGACGGTGTCTTTCCTTTTCGGGAACCGCCCGGAACCCTTCCAGCATCGCCTGATCTTCCGCCCGCATGAGTGCCGCCGGATCCTCCGCTCCTTCGCGCCTCTTTCTTTCCAGATAGTGCATATATCCAAAGGGATAGTACATTACTCTTTGCTCATCAAACAGAAGAATCGCATCCGCCACCTGGTGTACAAAATATCGGTCATGAGATACAAATAGAATGGTTCCTTTATAAGCTTTAAACGCAGACTCTAAGGTCTCCTTTGCCTGAATATCCATATGATTTGTCGGCTCGTCCAATACAAGCATGTTGGGTCCGGCACAAAGCAGTTCTGCCAGCATCAGCCTTGCCTTTTCTCCGCCGGACAGAGAGGCGACTTTTGTCTGGACTTCCCTCCCCCGAAACAGGTAACAGCTCAGGGTCTGTCTGGCGTCCTTCTCTGTAAGTCCCGGAAATAACCCATGAAAATGTTCCAGCACCGACTTCTCCGAAGATATCTCTGCAGACTGCTGATCGAAGTATCCAAGGGTTGTTCTCTCTCCCAGAATGCATTCACCCTTCTTTGGCTCCAGATATCCCGCAACGGTTTTCAGAAATGTGGATTTTCCGGATCCGTTCTTTCCAATCACCGCAATCTTCTGTCCGTTTCTTACCCTGAGAGAGATTTCCAGAAGTATTTTGTCATAGCCGATCCCGAGTTCTTTAGCCTCCATCACCCACTTGTTCGCGGGAACAAGTGGAAGAATCTCCTTTGTAAACATATATCCTTCGTTTTCTGAAGGCTTCTCCATTTTTTCCATACGATCCAGAAGAGTTTTTCGGGATCTGGCAAAGGAAGCCTTCCTCGGCTTATTCTTGAATTTTTCTATCAGGCCTTCCAGACGTGCTATTTCCTTCTGCTGTTTCTCATAATTCTTTTTCAGATCGTCCTGTTCTTTCTGCTTCTGTTTTCGATAGTCCGAATAATTCCCAACATATCTGTACAGATTTTCTTTGCGCAGTTCATAGATGACATCTACTACACGATCCAGGAAAAATCGATCATGCGATACAAAAATGACAGCCTTCGGATATTCCTGCATATATGTTTCCAGCCATTCTGCCGTTTCCACATCGAGATGGTTCGTAGGTTCGTCCAATAACAAAAGATCCGGCTTCTGAAGCAGAAGGTGAATCAGTGATATTTTGGTCTGTTCTCCTCCGGAGAAACTGCCAAGCTGCTTCTTTTTGTCCTGCTTGTCAAAACCGAATCCCGTAAAAAGCCGATCATATTCCATCTCATATGCGTATCGTTCTCTGGAAAAAGCGTCCTTTTCCGGGCAGGTGGAGAGCATCAGCTCTTCCACTGTCAGCTCCTTATCCTTTTCCCTTGTCTGACTCATCATCCCAATCGTCAGCTTTCTCGAGGATGTGATTCCCGGTCCCATTCTTCGGTCATCCCGATCCAGAGTCAGTTCTCCGGAAATCAGACGGAGCAGCGTTGTTTTTCCCGCTCCATTCGCTCCGACAATTCCGATTTTTTCCGTTCCGCGTACTTCAAAATCAATGTGAGACAAAATCTGTTTGCCTCCCAAAGACACGGAACCATCTTTAATCTGATACAACATCTGTTCTTTCCTCTAAATCAACCCAAAATGTCTGCATGCATTGCGGATTCCATCCTCGTGAAGAGGCGTTGTAATATAATCTGCAGCTTCCTTTGCAACATCCTGTCCATCACCCATGGCGATACTGATCCCGGCACTTTTAAACATTCCAAGATCATTGGCGCTGTCTCCAAAAGCGAAGGTGTCTGCAATATCAAGATCTAATAATTCACAGACCTTCTCAATTCCGGTTCCTTTATGAAATCCCTTTGGCACAATTTCCACAACTGCTTCATTGTGAATCATAAAGTCAAAATCCGGCTCCAATTCCCGGAAGCAGTTCTCCCGATCCGCATCTTCCGTGGCACAGGAAAACTTACATACTTCCCACTTTTCCCATTCTCCTTCAATCGTTCTCAGATGTTCACCCAATTCGGCTTTCAGTTTTTTGCCATAGTAATCCTCTGAAAATTCGCTGTCATCCATATAAAGAAAATCTTTGCCCTCCAGAATCGGGCGAAATCCATAACTTCTGATCTTTTGGATTGTATCTGCCATAAAAGTATTGTCAATCTCATGACAAAAGACAATTTCATTCTTATACTCAATCATCGTTCCGCAGCCGGAGACAATTCCGTCAAATCCCAGATTCAAAAGCTCGGGATTCTGAATGTACCCTCTTGTACGTCCAGTACAGATAAATGTCAGGTGTCCGTTTTTTCGGAGTTCTTTTATTGTCTGTCTGGTGCTCTCGGGAATAATATTATCTCCATGCCAAAGAGTTCCATCAATGTCAAAAAACAGTGCTTTCTTTCCTGTCATTCTTCTTCCTTCCTGCATGTTTATCCTTCGAATCCCAGTTCTTTCGAGTCAAGCATTACGGTAAATGGTCCGTCATTCAACAGTTCCACCTTCATATCCGCTCCGAAAACTCCTTTTTCCACAGAAAAGCCTCTTCTCCGTAAAGAATCCACAAGGTATTCATACATTTCCTCAGCCATATCCGGCTTGCCGGCTTCAATGAAAGAAGGACGATTTCCTTTTTTGCAGTTCGCATACAGGGTAAACTGGGAGATCACAAGAAACTCACCTCCAACATCCTGAATGGACAGGTTGGTTTTTCCTTCAGAATCTTCGAAAATGCGAAGTTTGGAAAGTTTATCCAGCATTTTATCTGCCAGAGGCTTTGTATCTGTGTCAGACACTCCTGCCAAAACCAGAAATCCTTTTCCGATCTTTCCTTTCACCTCTCCTTCTACAGTTACGGCTGCGCTTGTTACACGCTGTACTAAAAATTTCATATGTCACTCCATCTGTTATAAATGTAATTTCAAGGGCCAAAATACTTGTCCTTGATGTCAATACGGATCTTCGTGTTTCCTATTAATAATGTGCAAACCCCCTTTCTTTAACTGTTTTGCCAAGGAAGGGGATTCCATCTGAATATTGATTCTTAATTGTTTAATTATTATATTTGAAGACCGGATCGATCGACACCAGATCCATGTGGGCCTCGTGGTAGGCGTCG
>JAUNAE010000013.1 GCA_030527765.1 Eubacteriales bacterium | reverse complement strand
GTACTTCTCCAGCATATTTCTGTCATAATTGGAAATCTGACGGATGTTCTCTGCTCTGTTGAGAAAATCTGCAACGTTCTCTGAAGATAACAGCATAGAAAAGGCATTGGTACTTCCATTCTCAAACAGATATACCATACGCAGTTTCATATTCTCATACTGTTCATCAGAAGCAACCTTGGCACTTGCCAGGTTCTCCTGTACCTTCTTCAGATCTTCCTCTTTCTGACCGGCCTGAACACTCAGATTCGAAATCTCTGCAGTGAGAGCTTCGTACTGTCCATTCAATTCACTCAGATAATTCTGCATTTCCTGTCTTGCGGCTTCCAGACTGCTGATCTGACTCTGTGTAGCAGAAAGATTTGCCTGGGCATTGGCACGCTGTGACTCTATTGCTGCAATCTCTTCCTGAGAGGCATGTACATGAATCGTTCCTGCAGAGGAGCACATCAACACACCTGTCAAAAGAAGAGCCAACCATTTTTTATTCATCGTAAAGCACCTCTAATTTTCTTTATGATGAATTATTATAACATATTTTAAACTAATTACAAGATTTATGTAATATTTTTTTAACATTTGCAATATCTGTTCATAGTTACTGTTCTTAGAAAAGTATTTTCGCCGTTTTTCTCTATTCTCAACATGATTCTAATACAAAAAATCTTCAATTCATTACAATTATATTACATTTTAGGGGTCAAACTTATACAAGCAAGTCCACACACCGCTTTATGCTCTGCGCATTTGAAACATGCGCCTTGCTTGATTCGGTAAAAAAAGGAAGACCCATCTCGGAAGTGTTTTTCCGAATATGGGTCTTCTCTAATAGATGCATGAACCAAATACTAGCGAAATCATGTAAGTCAAACTTCAGGTTCATCTCAAAATTAAGTAGTCACTCGCTAAACTGACCGAACCTTCAGTCTTCCTCGAATGAATTTTCCAGAGCCTTTTCGTATTCCTGTAATATAATACTCTGAATCCGATCTCTTGTTACAGAGTTGATCGGATGAGCGATATCACGATACTCTCCGTCAGCTGCCTTGCGGCTTGGCATTGCGATGAATAATCCTTTTTCACCCTCAATTACTTTGATATCGTGTACCACAAACTCCTCGTCAATCGTAATAGATACGACTGCTTTCATTTTCCCTTCTTTTGCTACTTTTCTGACTCTCACATCTGTGATGTTCATTGGTGCGTCCCCTTTCTGTTCCTCTATCCTATTTATGCAAAACTGCAAACGCAGCATACACAGGCACATTACATTCCGTAACGTTCATTTTTTTCTACGACGATTTTTACTCCGTCCTCGCCGCAGTAGTAAGAGTTCGCACGTATGGTGTCGCGGCTTTCGACAATGCAATTCTCGATATGGGTATTATCCCCGAGATAGACATCGTTAAGAATTATAGAATTTTTGACTACACAGTTATTTCCTATATAAACGTCCTTAAAGAGAATCGAATTCTCGATGGTTCCGTTAATAATACATCCACTGGATACCAGACTGTTCTTTACGCTGGCTCCCGGATTGTATTTTGCCGGAGGCAGATCATCGATTCTCGTTTTGATGGCCGGTTCCTCTTTAAAGAATAAATTGCGGACTTCCGGCTTCAGGAATGCCATATTGGTGTTGTAATAAGAATCTACGGTAGAAATATTGCTCCAGAAAGTATCAATTTTGTAACCGTAAATTCGCTTCAGATTCTTATAACGAATCAGAATATCTTTTACAAAGTCATTACGTCCTTCAGATGCAGCTTTTTCAATGAGTTCGATCAGCTGACGTCTTCGAATAATGTAAATACCTGTTGAAATGGTGTTGTATGGGGAAACCATCGGTTTCTCCTCAAACTCTTCGATTCGGCAGTCTTCGTTCATGCGGACAACACCAAATCTTTCCACTTCATTCGGGTCCTGGCAGGTTGTGCATACAACTGTCACATCTGCCCTCTTTGCAATGTGGTACTCGAGTACCTTATTATAATCCAGCTTGTAGATACCGTCGCCGGATGCAATCACAACATAAGGTTCATGACTGCTCTTCAGGAAATTCAAGTTCTGATAAATCGCATCTGCGGTTCCCCGGTACCAGAAACTGTTCTCCTTCGTGATGGTTGGTGTGAATACAAACAGACCACCTTGTTTACGTCCGAAATCCCACCATTTGGAAGAACTCAGATGTTCATTCAGAGAACGGGCATTGTACTGGGTCAGTACTGCAACCTTCTGAATATGAGAATTCGCCATATTGCTCAGTGCGAAATCTATGCTTCGATAACTGCCTGCGATGGGCATGGCTGCAATCGCTCGCTTGTTAGAAAGTTCTCTCATGCGGTTGTTGTTTCCACCCGCCAGAATAATTCCTATTGCTCTCATGCCATGTCACCGTCCTTTGCTGTAATGTTCTGACCACTTGCAAGGATGCCCTCCGGGTAATCCTCCTTTGTAGTCACTCCGGAAATTGCAGTATTCTTTCCGATCTTCACACCGTCCGGAATCACACTGTTCTCTCCGATAGTAGCAATTCCAAAACTGTAAACTGCCGGTTTCAGAACGTTCGGTGCTTCTTCTCCGCAGCCGATCTCTACTCTGTTGCCAATGACAACATCCTCAGCCACAATTGCCTTATTCATGACAACATTTTCTCCAACAGAAGAATTGCGCATAATAATGGAATCCCGAACGACAGATCCCTTGTTAATTACAACATTCGGACCAATTACAGAATTATGGACTTCTCCATAAATCTCAGCACCTTCACCGATCAGACAGCGGTCAACCACTGCCTCTGAGGAAATGAACTGAGGCGGAATAATATCCCCTTTTGTATAAATCTTCCAGAATTCCTCATACAGGTTGAATTCCGGAATGATATCAATCAATTCCATGTTTGCCTGCCAGTAGGATCCAAGAGTTCCTACATCTTTCCAATAGCCATTGTATTCATAGGCAAACAATCTCTGATCCTTCTCTTTGCAATATGGAAGAATATGTTTTCCGAAGTCACAGCTCTGCTGGTCTTTCAGCGCATACAGTGCATCCTTCAGTGCTTTCCAGGAGAAAATATAAATTCCCATGGACGCCAGATTGCTGCTTGGATGTTCCGGTTTCTCCTCAAATTCTGTGATTCGTCCCACTTCGTCTGTAACCATAATACCAAAACGGCTTGCCTCTTCCATCGGTACCGGCATACATGCGATCGTAACATCTGCTTTGTTTGCCTTATGGAAATTCAGCATTACCTCATAATCCATTTTGTAAATATGGTCACCGGAAAGAATCAGCACATATTCCGGATGATACTGTTCCATGTAATCAATATTCTGGAAGATCGCATTTGCAGTACCTGTATACCACTCACTGTTAGAGCTCTTTTCATAAGGAGGAAGTACAGTCACTCCACCTTCATTACGGTCAAGATCCCACGGGATTCCAATTCCGATATGTGTGTTAAGTCTCAGAGGCTGATACTGAGTCAGGACGCCTACCGTATCAATTCCTGAATTGATACAGTTGCTTAAGGGGAAGTCAATAATACGATACTTACCTCCGAACGCAACAGCCGGTTTTGCAACCTTCTCTGTCAGTACACCAAGACGGCTGCCCTGGCCGCCAGCCAGAAGCATGGCAATCATTTCTTTCTTAATCATGCAACCACCTCTTGTCTAATATGATTCATTATTATACCATATTTTTCCTAAAGGGTGAATATTTTTACTATATAATCACCACATTTTTTAACCTTATTCACGATTTTTCAGATTTTGCCATAGAATTTTCGATGTTTTTTTTGGATATTTTGCTGTGGTTCTTCCACTTTTTTCACGAGTCGCAAAAAAACACTTAATGCGGTTACACTCTTTTCAATTTTTCAGATTCAGAGTATAATGGGGACGACATTCTATAAGCGTAACAGCATTACTACCTATATAATAAGGAGATTTTCATATGTATCAGATAGACTTCAAACAGCCAATTCATGTTCATTTCATCGGAATTGGCGGAATCAGTATGAGCGGACTGGCAGAGATTCTTCTGGATCAGAATTTCCGCGTATCAGGATCCGACGCAAAACAGAGTTCTCTGACTCTTGCTCTGGAACAGAAAGGTGCAAGAATTTGCTATGGACAGCGTGGTTCCAACATTGCAGAAGATACCGATCTCATTGTTTACACCGCAGCGATCCATCCGGACAATCCGGAGTTTGCCCGCGGTGTTGAAATGCAGATTCCGATGATCACCCGTGCGGATCTTCTCGGCCAGGTAATGAAGAATTATGAAATGCCGATCGCAGTTGCCGGAACCCACGGAAAAACAACAACAACTTCCATGCTGTCTCATGTACTTCTTGACAGCGACTATGACCCAACTATCAGTGTCGGAGGTATCCTTCCGGCAATCGGCGGCAACATCCGTGTTGGTCATTCTCAGAACTTCATTACAGAAGCCTGCGAATATACCAACAGTTTCCTGAGCCTCTATCCAAAAATCAGCATCATCCTGAACATGGATGCAGATCATCTGGACTTCTTCAAGGACATCGATGATATTCGTCACTCTTTCCGCCGTTTTGCAGAACTCCTTCCGGAGGACGGTGCTCTGATTATCAACGGAGACACTCCTGCTTACGAGCAGATCATCGAAGGTCTTCCTTGCAAGGTGATCACCTACGGTCTCACAAACCCGGATGTGATGTACACTGCAACGGACATCACCTATGACAAATACGGACATGCCTCCTTCACAGTCCTCTGCGAAGGCAAAAAAATCGGCAGCTTTTTCCTGAAAGTGCCGGGCATTCACAACGTATCAAACGCTCTGGCTACCATCGCCTGCGGACGTATTCTTGGAATTTCCGAGAATCTGATTTCCAAAGGACTTTCCGGCTTCACCGGCACTGACCGCCGTTTCCAGCTGAAAGGGGAAGTTTCCGGTGTAACCATCGTAGATGATTATGCTCACCATCCAACCGAAATCGAAGCAACCCTTCACGCAGCTGCAAACTATCCTCACCGCAAAGTATGGTGTGCATTCCAGCCTCATACCTACACTCGAACCAGCGCACTTCTTCCGGAGTTTGCAAAAGCTCTGACTCTTTGCGATCATGTAGTTCTTGCGGATATTTATGCTGCACGTGAGGTCAACACCATCGGAATTACTTCCGAGGATCTCCAGAAAGAGATCCAGAAGCTCGGAACCCCTTGCGAGTATTTCCCGACCTTTGATGAGATCGAGAACTTCCTCCTCTCCAACTGTGAAGAGGGCGATCTTCTGATCACCATGGGTGCCGGCGATATTCTTCGTGTAGGCGAACATCTCTTAGGAGAACACCATGAATAAAATTACCCTGCAGCAATCTGCTCCGGTACAGACAACTGTTGTTTCCAATCGATTTATCGACGACTATATGCCACGGGCAAACGGCGAATTCGTCAAAGTTTATCTCGGACTCCTTCGCACAATGAAGGGGGCTCAGACTTCTTTTCAGATGGACAAACTTGCGGATCAGCTCCTCTGTACAGAAAAAGATATTCTACGTGCCCTGAGATACTGGGAAAAAGAAGGGCTTATGACACTTACCTTTGGCGCGGATCAATCACTCCGCGCCATTGCTTTCACAGGAGTAGAAAATTCCGAAAAGCCATCTGCTGTTGCCTCACCGGCTCCAGCCGCTTCCGTAACCCTCTCCTCTCTGTCCCAGATTGCGTCTGCGGCCTCTGTTCCGCCCTCACCGGTTCCTTCTTCCAAGAAGAGTCATCTGACGCCGGATCGGGTAGCAGAACTCAAGAAATCCGACACTGTCCGTATGCTTCTTTTCAGTGCAGAACAGTATCTCGGCAAGCCCCTGACTCCTACGGACATTCAGAAGCTTCTCTTTTTCTATGATGACCTTCAAATGTCTCCGGAGCTCATTGAATATCTCATCGAGTATTCTGTCAGTCGAAATCACAAGAGTCTTCATTATATGGAAGCAGTTGCCCTTGCCTGGAAGGAGGCCGGCATCCGTAACGTGGAAGATGCCAAAAAATCCGCCTCTTTGTTTCAGAAGGATTATTATACGATTCTCAAATCCATGGGAATTCAGAACCGCAATCCGGTGGAAGAAGAAGTCACATTCATGAATACATGGCTTCACCAGTACGGATTCGATCTTCCGATTATTCTGGAAGCCTGCAGTCGTACAGTTATGAAGCTCGGTCAGGCAAGCTTCCCTTATGCGGATAAAATTCTTTCTGAGTGGCATGCAAACAAAGCACATACTCTTGATGCCATCAAAGTGCTGGATGACGACTTCCGCAAAAAACAAAAAGCAAGAACCTTCGGAAAGAAGAACGGAACAAAAGACGGAGAAAAGGAATCTCCCAAGCCTTCCTCCAACCGCTTCAACAACTTCCACCAGCGAGACTACGATTTCAACGACTTTGAGAAACAGCTTCTCGGTGGTGCTCCGAAATCAGAGAATTAACCATCCACTTTATGAAGGAGAATGGACGTGCCCTTACAGAATTTTCAATATGACCGCATCATGCGGCAGTATAATCAAAAACAGCTCCGCAATCAGCGTCTTCGGGAAGAGCATCGGCAGGAGGCCTTTGTTCATGCGCCGAGACTTCGTTCCATCGAAGAAGAAATCGCAAGTGCCAGCGCAAGTGCTGCACGAAATCTTCTCCTGGGAAAAGCCCAAAATACGGAAGATCTACAGCAGACCCTGGCTTCTCTTCTGACAGAACGAAAGCAGGTTCTTCTGGAACACGGATATCCTGAGAACTATCTTGACATGCCATACGACTGTCCGATCTGTCAGGATACCGGATTTCATGACGGTCAAAAATGCATTTGTTTCAAAAAAGCAGAGATCGAACTCCTCTATGCGGAATCCAATCTCACCGAAATTCTTGAAAAAGAAAATTTTCACCACTTTTCTTTTGACTACTATTCTGATACAATGAGGGACGATACGACGGGGCTCTCTTCAAAAGAAGCTGCAAAGAAAGCCTATGATACGGCTTTGGACTTCGTCAATCACTTTGATCAATCTCATGGGAATCTGTTTTTCATGGGAGACACCGGTGTAGGAAAAAGCTTTCTCTCTCATTGCATTGCATATGAGCTGCTGAAATCCGCACACTATGTTCTCTATTTCTCTGCCTTTGATCTTTTTGATCTACTGGCAAACCGCACCTTTCAGCACAAGGACGACGGCCTCACAGCCGAGCTGATTTACGATTGTGATCTTCTGATCATCGATGACCTTGGAACGGAGCTTACAAACAGCTTCATTTCATCCCAGCTGTTTTTGTGTCTGAATGAGAGAATTCAAAGAGGCAAATCAACGATTATTTCAACCAACCTGTCACTACAGGAATTCAAGGATATCTATTCTGAGCGTGCCTTCTCGAGAATCGTCAGCGATTTTCAGATTGTGAAGCTCTTTGGACAGGATATCCGCATTCACAAAAAAATAGCAGGAGGATCTTAAGAATGCCACAACTGACAACAAAAGATATGTCCAATTTACCTACCATCCCGGCCGGAAGACTGGGGCTGATTCCTCTGGAGAGCTCCAAAGAACTGGGCGAGAAAGTAGATGAGTGGCTTGTAAAATGGCGAGACGAGAGACAGCATAACGAGCTTACTTCCTTCGCATTTGCAGGATATCAGAGAGATTCCTTTATTATCAAAGCTGATACTCCACGCTTTGGTTCCGGTGAAGGAAAAGGTGTCATCAGTCAGTCTGTCCGTGGAGATGATCTGTATCTTCTTCTGGATGTTACCAATTACAGTCTTACTTATAACATGGGCAAATACACAAACCTCATGTCTCCGGATGATCACTTCCAGGATCTGAAACGTCTCATTGCAGCCATCGGCGGCAAGGCACGTCGTGTCAATGTCATCATGCCGTATCTCTATGAGAGCCGTCAGGACATCCGTGAAGGAAGAGAATCTCTGGACTGTGCATCTGCTCTTCAGGAACTGATCTCCATGGGAGTTGAAAACATCATCACCTTTGATGCCCATGATACCCGTGTTCAGAACGCAACTCCTCTCAATGGATTCGAAACCGTACAGCCGTCTTATCAGTTCATGAAGGCTCTTCTCAAATCTGAGAAAGGATTAAAGATCGACAACGATCACTTCATGGTCATCAGCCCTGATGAAGGAAGTATGAGCCGTGCCATTTATCTCGCAAACATTCTCGGCGTAGATATGGGAATGTACTACCAGCGTCTGGATTACTCCCGTACTGTGAATGGACGTCATCCACTTGCCGCATACGAGTTCCTTGGTCCTAACATTAAGGGAAAAGATGTCATTCTTGTAGACGATATGATCTCTTCCGGCCATACCGTTCTCAAAATCGCTTCTCTTCTGAAAGAGCGTGGATGCGGACGAATCTTCATCTGCTCTACCTTCGGTTTCTTCACCGATGGCCTGGAAAAATTCGATGTCGCTTTCAAAGAGGGAATCTTTGACCGTCTGACTACCACCAACCTTGTATATCAGACACCGGAGCTTCTTTCCAAACCATATTATGTGACAGCAGATATGAGCAAATACATCGCTCTGATCATCGATACTCTGAATCATGATCTCTCTGTCAGCCATCTGCTGAATCCGGTAGACCGCATCAAACGCTGCGTAAAGAAATACCATGAGGAACAGGAACAGCAGGACTGATCCTGATTTGTAATTCAAGCGGATATTCACAATTCTGTTAAAAAGAACAGCTCTGAGTCAACTTACAGGTATTGTACCTCAGTTAACTCAGAGCTGTTTTATTTTTTCAAACAGATATTCGCAATCCTGGTCAAACGGATATTCGCAATCCGCTTCGGTTATACTACGTTATGCGGAATCTGTTCTTCTTCCAGAATTCGGAGAATTCTCGGATTCTCGCCGCTTAACAGAAACTGTCTGTTTTCCCCGGCCAAAAACCGCAGAACCCGTCTGCAGAAGTCATCACTGTATTTTTCGAAGAACCCTTCAAAAATCACAGGGAAGCACTCTCCTTTGCTCAGCACCTCTCCCGATGCCAGTCGCAGCGCCATGAAGATCAGGGCAAGTTTCTCCTTGTCCATAGTTTCCATGGAAAGGGAACGTCCCCCATCTGCCTGAATGATAATGTGAAGATTCTCATCCATGCGGAGTCTTCGAATCTCACCATCCGTTATCTCCCGCAGAATCTGGGAAATTCTTTTTTCCACGGGCTGATTCATCTGTGCAAAAATCTGATCTGACAGTTCCTGCAGCGTTTCCATCGCCAGATTGATAGCCAAAACCTCTGTTTTTTCCGGCGTCGGTTCACTCACGCACTCTCCATACTCGTGAGCAAGACCATGGAGATTCAGATACTGACGAGCTTTCTCTTCAAACTTTTCTTCCACGATCTGACGATCTTCGTCCATCTGTGTCATTTCGGCCTTCTGTCGTCCTTTGGTTTTCTGGATTTTGGAAATCTCTTTCTTCCGTGCCTTTTCGCACATCAATTCATAGGAAAAAAAGAGACCTGCAGCCACCAGAAGGAGAATTCTCAAGTAGAGTGGGACAGGAACCAGAATCGCCGCTATAATACAGGCTGCCACAAAGATTCCTATAAGAATCTTCGGAAGTTTCCCTTTCCGGTTAATCTCCGCAATCTGCTGTTCCAGACGGGAATCACTCTCCTGTCCTTCCTTGAATCTGTCTTCCTGCTCTCTCTGTTCCATTCGAATGGAACGCAGGCGTTCCACCTCATCCCTTACTCGAAGTTCTTTTGTCCGTACCTGTTCCTGCTCTTTCCGGAGCATACGGATTCTGCGGTCTTCCTGATCCTGATATCCCTTTCTGGACATCTTCAGCAGCTGCACCGTACGTCCCAGATCCAATGTACTGTCCCCGGCACCTTCATATCCGGAAAAATAAGTCTGAAGTTCTCTCGCCTGATCTCTCTGATTCTGGCTTCGAAAACCCTGAATAAATCCGGAATTTTCAAAGATATGCCGGCTGATCGGGTACATTACCTTGTCGAGGCTGCCTTTTCTGGCGTCTGTAAGGGCTCCTGTCGTCTCACTTAGAAGCTCGTGATAGGGTCTCTGACTGACAAAATCTCTTGTGAGCCGGAAACTTTCTTTTCCCTTCTCAAACCACATGACACCCTTGCAGTCAGTATACTCCTCCCGGGAAGCATCCCCACTCTCAGACTCCTTCTTTTCCCGATATTCGATTTCTTTTTCCTTATCAAAGAACATCGTATCCAAAAACTGATACAGATCGACCCGATATTTCTGATTTGCTGTCAGAACATTGATTCCATCTTGGAGCATAACCTCCTGATTCTCAATCTCTCCAGCCTTCTGAATTTTCAGTCTTTTAATTTTCATCTTTTCTAATCCTGCTTATCTGCTGGTAGCAAGCAGTGCCTGCAATCCAGAATATAAAGCCTTCTCCTCAACATGCGTCCGTTCTTTCTGCCGGAAATAGAGAATATAATCACCAATCAGGGTATTCCGATACTTCTTCTCCAGTTCTTCCAGATCATAGTAAGGATAGCTTTCATCTACGATTTCAAGTACCGTAGCAATTTTTTTCAGTTTCTCCGGAATCAGAAGAACTCCGGGCGCTCTCTGTCCCTGCAGAATCACGCGGAAAATCCCCTTCTCACCGTATTGTTCCACAAACTGTCTCATCTTCTCTTCCAGATCTTCCTGGGTTGTCTCCGGCGTAATCGAAATCATCACCTGTTCGTAGGTCCGATAAGAAAACGGCACAAACTGTACCCGGAGACGTCCGCTCTCCGTATCTCCCTCCATGTAACCATGAGGGCCGAGATCATTCTTGTCAAAGGGTTCCAGTGCCCCTGCCATAGCAGCCCGGTCTCTTACAAGAACCGCAGGCTGATGGGCATGTCCAAGAGCCAGATAGTCATATCCTGCCCGCATCAGAGCCGCTGTGTCCCAGGGAACATGTTTCTCATCTCCACCATGTGCCAGAAGGATATGATATCCTTCTTCCTTCTCCGGCCGGCATCCCTGGAGCATAGAGAAGCGAATCTCCGGATGGTGGTAACTGTATCCGTAGACGTATACCGGAAGATACGGGTCCTTCATCATATTAAATTCCTCTTCTTTGAAGAGATACACATTCTCAGCCCAGACAAAGCTGTGATAGTTGGAAACCTTGCGCATATGATCATGGTCTCCTGCCACAAGATAAATCCTTGTCTCGGGAATTGTTGAAAATAGATCGTTCACCGCCTTGAGTTCATGGAGAAGAGGCTGTCGATGGAACAAATCTCCGGCTATAAATAACAAATCCACCGGATTTTCGCGAATTCTCGCGATCACCCGGCGGAATGTATCCCAGATTTCTTCCTCTCGCCGGCTGCTCCACTCATGCCCCTTATCAGGAACTGCTCCAAGATGAACATCTGCAAGATGAATAAATTTCAAAAATCTGTCCTCCTATAGGATCCCCTTCGGGTCCCCGGATCCAACTCAGGCAGAACCTGAATTAAAGATCACAGTTATTTACAGTTCTTGGGAACGGAATGACGTCACGGATGTTGCCCATACCGGTCAGGTACATAACACATCTCTCGAATCCAAGTCCGAAGCCTGCATGGCGGGTTGTTCCGAATTTGCGCAGATCCAGATAGAAATCATAATCGGATTCCTTCATGCCAAGCTCATCCATGCGGGCTTTCAGCTTGCCGTAATCCTCTTCACGCTGACTTCCTCCGATAATCTCGCCGATTCCCGGAACAAGGCAGTCCATTGCTGCAACGGTCTTGCCGTCTTCATTCTGTTTCATGTAGAATGCTTTGATTTCCTTCGGATAATCTGTAACAAATACCGGTTTCTTGAAGATCTCCTCTGTCAGATAGCGCTCATGCTCTGTCTGAAGATCACATCCCCAGGATACCTTGTAATCAAACTTGTCATTGTTTTTCTCAAGAAGCTCAATTGCCTCTGTGTAAGTTACATGGCCAAACTCAGAGTTTACCACATGGTTCAGACGATCCAGAAGTCCCTTGTCAACGAAGGAGTTGAAGAAGTTCATCTCTTCCGGAGCATTTTCAAGAACGTAGCGGATAACGTATTTCAGCATATCCTCAGCCAGTTCCATGTCATCCTGGAGGTCTGCAAAAGCGATCTCCGGCTCGATCATCCAGAACTCGGCTGCATGTCTTGTTGTGTTGGAGTTCTCTGCACGGAATGTCGGTCCAAAGGTGTAAATGTTGCGGAATGCCTGTGCGAAAGTCTCACCATTCAGCTGTCCGCTTACGGTCAGGTTTGTCACCTTGTTGAAGAAGTCCTGAGAATAATCTACCGCACCCTCTTCGGTTCTCGGCGGATTGTTCAGATCCAGAGTGGTAACCTGGAACATCTCACCTGCACCCTCTGCATCACTTCCGGTGATCAGTGGAGTATGTACATAAACGAAGTCTCTCTCCTGGAAGAACTTATGAATTGCATACGCACAGAGAGAACGTACACGGAAAGTTGCCTGGAATGTATTTGTGCGAGGACGAAGATGTGTCATAGTACGAAGGTACTCCAGAGTATGTCTCTTCTTCTGAAGCGGATAATCCGGTGCAGATGCACCTTCTACAACGATCTCCTCTGCCTGAATCTCAAATGGCTGCTTTGCTTCCGGAGTTGCAACCAGTTTTCCTTTGACAAGGATGGCAGCGCCAACGTTCAGCTTGGAAATTTCTGCGAAGTTCTCCATGGTATCATGATAAACTACCTGTAATGTCTCAAAAAAAGTTCCGTCGTGAAGGACAACAAATCCAAATGCTTTTGAACCGCGGACACTGCGGACCCATCCGCCTACGGATACTTCCTGATCCAGGTACTGTTCTCTGTTTCTGTAGATTTCTCTAACGGTTGTTAATTTCATTGTGACTCCTCTTTCTATATCGTTCTATGGGATAGTATAATGCAAACTACTATACGGTGCAAGATTAAGAAAGCTGCTTCGCAACTGCCGAACTCGCATGCGAATCTTCTTACGAAATTTGCGATTTATTACTAACAATTACAGCTTGTGTGCGCCGTCTCCGATCTCCACCACATAGAATTCAGCCTCATGGCCGACTTTTTCCTTGTATGTGCTGCCGATTTCTTCGATGAAACGATCTACCGCATCATTTTTTACAATGCTGACGGTACATCCGCCGAATCCGCCTCCGGTGATACGGGAACCAAGCACACCCGGCATCTTCCATGCAAGATCCACGAGAATATCAATCTCCTCACAGGATACCGCATAGTCATCTCTCAGGGAAACATGAGAAGCATTCATCAGTTTTCCGAATTCCTCGATGTTGTTTGCTTTCAGGGCTGCAACAGCTCTGATCGTTCTCTGATTCTCATATACCGCATGTTTTGCACGAAGACGACAGATATCGCTTGTAATCACATGCTTGTTCGCCTCAAACTCCTCCTCGGTAAGATCTCCAAGAGTTTTGATATCCAGAACAGTCTGCAGTTCTTTCAGGGCAGTCTCGCACTCATTTCTGCGGTCATTATAAGCAGATCCCACAAGGCTGTGTTTCACTTTACTGTTTGTGATGACAATCTTGGCATCCGGAAGCTTTACCGGAGCATACTCATAGTTCAGATTGCTTGTATCAAGGAAAATCGCACAGTCTTTTTTGCCCATTGCACTTGCAAACTGATCCATAATACCGCAGTTCATTCCGTTGAAATTGTTCTCGGAATACTGACCGATCAGGGCAAGATCCTGCATCGTAAGGTCTTCAATTCCGAACTGATCACGAAGCATCACGCCAATCAGTACTTCCAGAGAAGCTGAGGAAGAAAGTCCGGAACCATTCGGGATATTTCCCCAGATCAGAATATCCAGACCGTTTGTCAGCTTGTAGCCTCTCTTCTCAAAAGCCCACATCACTCCCTTCGGATAGTTGGTCCATCCGGCTTCTTTGGAAGGAACCAGGTCATCCAAAGAGGTCTCAATGATGCCAAGCTTGGTAAAGTTTGCAGAATAGAAACGAAGGACCCTGTCTTCTCTCTTTCTGACAATGGCAAAAGTACCAAGGCTCAGTGCGCATGGAAATACATGGCCGCCGTTATAATCTGTATGTTCTCCGATGAGATTTACACGTCCCGGTGCAAAATAGCTCTGAGCTTCTTTTCCCGCTCCGAAGACTTCTTCGAATTTATCAAATAATTCCTGTAAAGTCATTTTCATTCTCCTTTTTAATGAGTGTTTCTTATCCTAATTTATACGATTTTCACAAGAATGTAAATCAGTTTTTATGTATGAAATTCAATCATTTTTGTTTATGTCGTAGGCGGCTCGATATAACTCAGGAAAATGTTTCCTGCTTTCTCGAACAGTTCGGTACTGTCATTCATTCCGTAAGGATAAGTCTCTTTGGTCTTTGGATCGTAGAGGTATGTATTGTACTCATCGTATCCCACGATCACCACACTGGTATCCTTTCCGGTCTTCGCAACAACAGCTCTCTGAGCACTGATCTCATAGAGCACACTGTCCAGGGTACATCCGGACAAATCAATGACCGTTCCGGCATTCTCCATACCTTCCTGCAGGAGTTCTTTCTCCCAAACACCGGTCTTAAAGATCTCCGGAACATCCTCTGCATTCAGCTGAATCTGTTCTTTCTTGTTACCACGCTCCCAGACATACTGCTGTGCTCTGTTCAGCACAACTCCCTTCAGTGTATCTGCCCGGCGCACCGCCGCCGCCGTTGATACATAAATGCGATCCAGACCTCCGTAACCGTATACATAATAGAGTTCTCTTTCCGGAACCTGGGTATCAAGTGCAATCTCCGTATTCTCCTGATTTCGAAGTTTTGCATACAAAGTCAGCGCCTCGCTGGCTCCCGGACTTTCTTCGAATGCAAGACGAACCATAGTACCTGTACTTGCACTGGACGTCAATTCAATGGCAACGGAATTCTCTGCTGCCTTCTTGTTGTTCATGATATTATCTTTCTGCGTTACGGTGTATCCGGTATCCTGCTTTTTCGCAAGCTGGAATTCCATCATAGTTCCCGCCACGGAAACATCTACAATGTAAAGACCGTCTTTCTTGTATTCCTTCTTGAGATTTCCCTCAAAATCTTCAATGCGGAAAGAATGAAGTCCTTCTGTTACATGACCGTTGCTGTCTTTGATCACATCTTCCACATAAAGCTGTCCGTAAATCAGATCCTCATTCATGAATCCAAGGACGCGGAGCTGTCCGCCCTCCTCCGGACTTCGAAGCGTTGTTTTTCTCGAATCGAAATCAATCTCTTTGATCTTTCCGGAGTCATCGCCTGTCATCACCTGCCATGCTGCGTGAGCGTTGGTGGCTGAAACGGCAAATCTCTCATTATTAATGTTCTCTTCCAGAATCTCATAGCTGTTCTCATCGATGTTGACCTGATACAGCCTGCCTGCAAAGAGAAGAAACAGCTGATTGTCCTGATTCACATAAGACAGTGTTCCAAGATCCTGTTTCAGGAACTCATGAGATTCTGTGCTTGGAATGAAAACTTTCTCTTCTACAACGTTCTGATCACTGTTGTAATGATAGACACAGACACCGCATTTTCCCTCATGTTCTCCACGGTTCATGTAGCCGGACAGAACGAAATCCACATCTCCATTCTCATCTACACGAATAATTTTGATATCATGCTCGTCCCTTGCATCCCGGTAATCCCGGTCCTCTTCCGGATTTCGGAAACTGAAAACTCTGACAAACTTGCCGTCTTTCATGGCGTAAGTCCACAGATCTCCTGCCTGAGAGAATGCTGCAATACTGATATCTTCATTCAGCATATAAGAGACGTTTTTGTCCCGGATGCCAAGAAGCAGACCGGCTGATGAAATTCGGGAGGCTCTCGGAAGGAAAACCTGATCCGCAGACCGCTCAAAATCAAGCAGCATAATACGGGTATCCGTATGACGCAGACGATAAAACTCTGTCACATTAAAATAATCCACCACACCGTCAGATGCTTCTGCGGAAATCTGATACTCCAGTGACAGACTGGCCGTTGTCTCATTAATATCCTTGATGATGGGAACACCGGTTTCCACCATGGTTGGATGAAGACTTCCCCAGCTGATCTGAGACAAACTAGACTGAATCGTAATATGCGAAAAGTTCGTGGTCGTGCTGGCATTGGCAGATTCCAGATATTTTCCGAGGTTTTCCGCTGTAGTCATATCCAGACACTGCTCTGCAAAATCCCGCGCAAACTTCACATATTCCTCCGTATAAAGAACGGAACGGGAAATCACTCGGGTATAGTAGTAAACTGTCCCTACTCCCGTATCCAGTGAAATCTGCATGGAATATTCCTGGTTCATTCTCAGATTGCTTTCAATCTGAACTTCTGCTTCCAGATATTTCTCACCCTGGGCAAGGTTCTTGATTTTTCGGTTTTCAATCACCTTGCTTCCATCTGACGTGCGAATCTCATAAGAAAGACTATTGACTGCAGTTTCATAAGGATTTACTGCAAACACCAGCTTCTTCGTAGTATCCAGAGGTGTTACGCTCTGTCTTGTAAAATCCGCCTGCATAACTCCGGTATATCCATACATGCGATTCATGTAAGTGTCACCGAGTTTCACCATAACTTCCGGCAGTACCGCAGAGTTCATGTCAGAACGGTTGTCTGTGGAAGCACTGTTCAAAAGAAGGGCGGTTCCTGTCACGCCAAAAAGGAACACTGCAATCAGCAGAAGAATTCTTCTAAGTACTCTTCCCATCTCATTCCCCCTTCTTCACATCCTGCTGTTCCGGATAGAGCAGCCTCTCCAAAGTCGGAGTAAGATGAAGTGCCCGAGTCAGCTCTTCCGGCCGTTCTCCCTTCTTGCTGTTCTTTCGTCTGACTCCGCGAATCAGAAGGTTTTTCGGTGTATGCTCCATATCGATAAATTCCAGAATCTGCGTGTCATACCCTTTGCTCTCCAGAAGTTCTGCCCGCAGACCATCGGTAATAAGCGCCGACATTCGTTCTTTCAGAATACCGTATTTCAGAACCGGCGAGAGCAGATCATTCTGGATCTGCTTATTGACCTCGTGCTGACAGCAAGGCACGGAAAGAATCACTTCCGCTCCCCATTCCACGGCTCTTGCAAGGGCATAATCCGTGGCTGTATCACAGGCATGAAGCGTAACGACCATGTCCACTTTGCCGCCGCCTTCATAATCAGCAACATCCCCCTGAAGGAATGTCAGCTTGTCATATCCGTATTTCTCAGAAAGCTTCTGACAGTGGCGAATCACATCCTCCTTAAGATCCAGTCCGATGATTCTCACATCGAACTTTTGCAGTTCCTTCAGATAATAATACATGGCAAATGTCAGGTAAGATTTGCCGCATCCGAAATCCAGAATCGTAATTTCCCGATCTCTGGCAAGTTTCGGGAGAATATCTTCCACGAACTCCAGAAAACGGTTGATCTGTCGAAATTTGTCGTATTTCTGGGCAACGACCTTGCCGTCTTTTGTCATCACTCCCAGATCCACAAGGAAGGAAACCGGAATTCCTTCCTTCAGAATATAGCGTTTCACCCGGTTGTGAGAAAGAATCTGTGCGGGCTTTGCCGTTGGATGCTTTTTGCTCTTAATCGTCACTTTTCCTTTCTTGCTCACAAGAACAGTGCCATCCATATCCATTCCCTGAGCCTGAAACTGACGATAGTTCTTTGTAATCGATTCCTCCAGATAGGAAAGAAGCTCTTCTTTTTCATAGTTTTTGTGGAAGGCCTTTGGTCCCTCCATATATTCTGCCTGGAAAAAAATTCTGCCTTTCTGTTCCATCGGCCGTATCCTGATCTTGTCCGGGGTATCCGATGTGCGGCTTCCACTTAACACCGCAACCCGAAGCCGATGGTTCATCTGGCGCTCCAGATATTCTGTCAGTGCACTCATTTTAGATTCTGTGGATCAGTTCCAGAGTCAGGTTCGTGCTGTGTTTCGCAGCTTCTGCCTCGAAGGTCGGATAATCCATCTGAGCGCTGCCGTCAGCCTTGTCCGAAATCGCGCGAATTACGAGGAATGGAATTCCATTCACGTAAGCAGTATGTCCAATGGAAGCACCTTCCATCTCTACTGCATCTCCGCCGAATTCTTTTACAATATGATCTTTCACCTGATTGTCAGAGATAAACTGATCTCCGGAATTGATTCTTCCTTTGAATACACTGATCTCCGGATTTACCTCTTTGCAGACGATCTCTGCCAGATTGCGAAGTCTCTCATCTGCCTGGAAAGAAAACTCCTTCATCTGAGGAATCTGACCGAGAGGATAACCAAATCCTGTCGCATCCACATCGTGGTGAAGAACATCTGTAGAAAGTACGATGTCACCAATGTTAATCTCAGCGTTCAGACTTCCGGCGATTCCTGTGTTAATCACAGCCTCTACATGGAACAGATCGATCATGATCTGTGTACAGATTGCAGCATTGACTTTGCCGATTCCGGAACGTGCCACAACAACTTTCTTTCCATACAGAGTTCCTTCATAAAAATCTACAGAAGCCTTTCTGATAATGGAAACATCTTTCATAGCACTTTTCAGATTTGTTACTTCCACTTCCATTGCTCCGATAATTCCGATACAATTCATGATTTAATAATTTCCTTTCATAACTATGCTGTATTTGTGTGAAATACATGTTCTATTCATTATTTAAGTCATTGCCAATAAAACGGACATTTCCAATCCGCTTGACAGGCATTAGACTACTTATCTGCATTCCATTTAGACAGTTGGTCTTATCATAATACAGATCTCATCATTATAACAAATTCTGATTTTGATTGGAAGATACGTTTCTCTATTATTCTTCCGAGCGATCCCACTTGTCGCACAAGGACTGTACTTCTCTTGCAAAACGATCCAGATCTTTGTTCGGAGCCCCTTCGTTCTTGCGAATAACAGAGAGAAGTCTCTGTCCGGCCTGCAGAAGTTTCTGGAACAGAGCAGCTGCCTTCTGTGCCTTTGGTGTGGAAGCTCGTTCCTTCTTTTCCACCGGAATTCCGGCTGCCTCATAAAGAAGTTCTCCGGCTTTCAGATCATAGATCGTGCCGCTGAACGGGGCATAAGCGTCCAGTCCCATTTCCTCCTTCAAACGGTTGGCAAACAGCTCGGTTACCTGATCATCTCCATGGCAAACGAAGACTTTTTTCGGATGCTTCTCAAAAGATCCGATCCACTTCAAAAGCCCGTTCGCGTCTGCATGTCCGCTGATTCCCGACATCTGGCAGATCTCTGCTGCCACATGAATCGGCTCACCGAACAGTTTCACATCCGCAGCTCCTTCAATGAGAGAACGGCCAAGCGTTCCCACTGCCTGATAGCCTACAAAGAGAATGCTACTTTTCTCATTCCAGAGATTGTGTTTCAAGTGATGTTTGATACGACCGGCATCGCACATACCACTTGCAGAAATAATAACCTTGCAATCCTCATCATAATTGATCTTTCTGGAATCATCACTGGTAATGGAGGTCTTAAGTCCCGGGAACATGATCGGATTGATTCCCTTCTTGATCAGTGCGAGAGCCTCCTCATCGAAACATTCATATCTCTGTTCTGTGAAAATGGTCGTCGCCTCATTTGCCAGAGGGCTGTCCACATATACCCGGAATCCCTCATGTCCGTGAACTCTTCCCTCTTCCTTAATCTGACGAAGGAAATAAAGCATTTCCTGGGTTCTTCCCACTGCAAAGGAAGGGATCACAAGATTTCCGCCTCGGTCGAAAGTTCGCTGAATAATTTCCGTCAGCCGTTCTACATAATCCGGACGTTCTCCGTGGGTACGGTCACCATATGTAGACTCCATAATGACATAATCCGCTTCCGTCAGATACTGTGGATTCCGAATCAGCGGCTGGTCTGTATTTCCGATGTCTCCTGAGAAAACAATCTTTCGTGATTCTTCCTCTTCTGTGATGACAATCTCAATACTTGCGGATCCCAACAGGTGTCCCGCATCAACGAAACGTACCTGAATTCCCTGAGCAGGCATGAATACAGTTCCATACGGTTTTCCTACAAAATTTCTCACAACACCCATCGCATCTGCCATAGTGTATTCAGGAATGTAGGCTTCTTTTCCCTGTCTCTTGCCCTTTCGGTTCCGCCATTCAGCCTCGAATTCCTGTATGTGAGCACTGTCTCGAAGCATGATATCACATAGATGACAGGTAGCATCTGTGGCATAAATCGGCCCTTTAAATCCTCGTGCATATAATTTCGGCAGGAGTCCCGTATGATCAATGTGGGCATGAGTAATCAATACAAAGTCCAACTCTCCCGGAGATACAGGAAGCTCCTGATTCTCATAATAATTCGGTCCCTGCTCCATTCCATAATCTACCAGGAACTTCTTGCCCGCACCTTCCAGGTAGTAGCAGCTTCCGGTGACTTCGTGAGTCGCACCAATAAATGTAAGCTTCATAAATCTCCCTCCCGTTACTGAGTTCTTGCAAAACATTGGGTTTTCTTTATTTTAATTATACTCTTTTTCCCGGCAGACATACATGGTTTCGAGCTATAAAAACGCAAAAAAAGCAGGCCTGTGAAGGTACCTGCTATTCCCATTTCACCCCAGACAAAATTCCTGATTTCGGTGCACACTCTCCTGGCTTGTCTTTTCATCTCAGCTGCTATTTTCATCCTCAGGGCATAACACGGTATAAGATTGTTATATCTCATACCCTGAAATGCCCCTTGCTTCCACAGAATCATAGTAAGTTTCCCGGGTTGGTGACTTGTATCATTCTATGGCAAATCATGTGATATCCGACGCTGCATGAGTTCCTGTCATTTGATTGCCATTGCGTTTATTGTGTTTGTTATGTGTGTTGTATTTGTTATGTTGTATTTTCCCTCAAAATGTTGATTGACTCTTCTCCCCTCCTCTCTTTGGAACTTCATGCCTCAACGCCTTGTACAGTGGTCACGTTGACCACCCTTGCTCTCTCCCCTCCTTCTCCCGGAACGCCTTACACTAATATAACGATTGAAATCCGCAAATCTTACAGTGTACCTTGACTTTTTTTCTCAAAACATTCATAGTTACATAGGAAAATAAATTTTTATAATAAGCATGAAACAACGAAGATCGCAAACATCCGATTTTCATTTATCTGCAATAGAAAATAAATTCACGGAGGCAAATCATAAAATGAAAAAAATCGTTCTTACAGGCGGCGGAACCGCAGGACATGTTACCCCGAATATCGCTCTTATTCCAAAGTTACAGGAACTGGGATATGAAATCTCCTATATCGGTTCCTACAACGGCATCGAAAAGAAACTGATCGAGGAAATGGGTATTCCTTATTACGGAATTTCCTCCGGAAAACTTCGCCGTTACTTTGACCTCAAAAACTTTTCTGATCCATTCCGTGTTCTGAAAGGTTTCTACGAAGCCAAATCTCTTATGAAAAAACTGAAACCGGATGTCGTCTTTTCCAAGGGCGGTTTCGTTACAGTACCGGTTGTAAAAGCTGCCGGACGCCGCCACATTCCTGCAATTATTCACGAATCCGATATGACCCCGGGACTTGCCAACAGACTCTGTCTTTCCTCAGCTTCCAAAATCTGCTGCAACTTCCCGGAAACCGTCAAGAATCTTCCTGCAAACAAAGCTGTCCTCACAGGTACTCCAATTCGCCAGGAACTCCTTACCGGTGATCCACAGAAAGCGCTTGACTTCTGCGGTTTTACAAAGGACAAACCGGTGATCATGGTTGTCGGTGGAAGTCTTGGTGCCGTTGCCGTCAACAATAATGTCCGCAGCATTCTTCCGGAATTGCTGAAAGAATTCCAGGTCATCCATCTTTGCGGAAAAGGAAAAACCGACGAGAGCCTGAATGGCACCGCCGGTTATGTCCAGTATGAGTATATTAAGGAAGAGCTTCCGGATCTTTTCGCTCTGTCTGATCTCGTTATTTCCAGAGCCGGAGCAAATGCGATCTGCGAAATCAAAGCTCTCCGCAAACCGAATCTTCTGATTCCTCTTTCTGCAAACGCAAGTCGTGGTGATCAGATTCTCAACGCGCGTTCCTTCGAGCGTCAGAAATTCAGTGTCGTTCTGGAAGAGGAAGAGATCACACCTTCCGTTCTTCTGGATGCCATCCGCGCACTGTACGAGCATCGTCAGAAGTACATCGATGCAATGGCAGCATCCGAGGAAATGGATTCTATCACACAGATCACATCCATCATCGAAGAATGCGCAAAACGTTAAACCATGTCCATCATTGAAGAATGTGTAAAACATTGAACCACATCGGTTATTGAACGCAAGTCATCATTCACTACATCTGTCATTGAATTATTGAAGATCCCCGCCGGTGATCCTAATCCGGTTTCTTCTCCTCTTTGAACTGGGTTTTGACATAGCGTCTTGCTCTTGATATGTGCACATACAGATTATTCACGGAAATCCCCAAATCTTTTGCGACTTCTTTTGGGGATTCCTCATGGTAAATACATCGGATCAGCCCTTCATAGCTGATCCGATTTTTTCGTTTCAGCCTGCACAAAATCCTCTGGAGTTTTCTGTGCTCTTCTTTCCTTAGTACTTTTGATTCTGTACTTTTCTCCCGCTCCTCTGCCTTGTAAAGATTCTCAAGGAGTTCTTTCCTTCTTCGTTCTCTGGCAAGATTTCCTCTCACATGATCCAGTGCTTTCTGTCTTGTAACAATTCGAACCAACGCTTTTGTTCCGACAGGATCGGAGAGATCCAGACGTTCCCGAATCCGATACAGTTTCAAAAATGTGTCCTGAACAACATCTTCCACCTGATGGGAATCCTCAATAATTCCCTCCGCCTCTCTCTTGGAATATTTTCGGTATAACAAATAAAAAGCCTCGAACTCCACATTGGAAATTCGAGACTTTTCTGATTCATTATTGTGCTGGGTACGCTGCCTTGAAGCCTTCCAGGATCTCAGCCTTCTGCTCTTCTGTCAGTTCTCCCGGTGTCCAGGAAACTCCTGCATTGTCTCCCTCATATCGAGGAATTAAATGCATATGGAAATGAGGTACGGTCTGTCCTGCGGCCTCTCCGTTATTCTGAACAATATTCAGTCCGTCACATTTCAATACTTCTGTCATTCTTGCTCCCATCTCTTTGGCAACAAGAATCGCCTTGGAAAGAAGTTCCTCCGGCATCTCATGAATATTGGCACTGTGATGTTTCGGCAAAATCAGAGAATGCCCTTTCGTCGCCGGTCCAAGATCCAGAATCACTCGAAAATCAGCGTCCTCATACAGAGTCGCTGACGGAATTTCTCCATTCGCAATTTTACAAAAAATACAGTCTTTCACGTTTCGTTTCCTCCTTGGTAATTGCTTGTCTTTCTTCCGGGATGATACAGCAGCATCGTCAAAATTCCTCCGGCTAAGAGGCCGCCGATATGTGCCGCATTATCCACTCCTCCTTCAGAAAATCCAATGTAAATAGACAAAATCGTCATCAACAAAAGTCTTCTGATAGAAATTTCTCCGTATTTTCCTTTGTGATACAGAACCACGTAAATCATTGCTCCAAGTATCGCAAATACCGCTCCGGATGCTCCTGCAGAAACATGATATTCTCCGGTTGAGAAACTCACTCCCAGGGATACCAGGTTGCCGGCAATGCCTCCGCAAAGATAAATGACTGCATACTTCCAGTGTCCGAGAGCAGGTTCCATCCGCTCTCCAAATGCTCCGAGAATCAGCATATTGCTCATAAGATGCTCTATGCCAAAGTGAAGAAACATACTGGTGAACAAGCGATAATACTCACCTTTCTGGACCAGAGGTGCATATTCCGCTCCCCAGCGGATCATGTGATAGGTGTCTGTGGCTCCTCCCGTCAGATCTGTGAGCAAAAACAAAATGACGTTCACAACAATGAACAGTATCGTTAAATAATATGGTTTTATTTTTTTCATGCCTTCATCATACCAGATTTTCAGATTTCTTTCAAACGGAACCTATAGGCATGATCCGCAAATTCAATGCAATCCTCCGGATGAAGCAGTACCTCTTCCCCCTCATTCAGCATTCTGCCATTGTACTTTGTTCCATTTCTCGAATGGAGATCCGAGAGAAAATAATCCTCCCCATCCTTACGGATTTTGGCATGAATTCTGCTGATCGTCGGATACGGGAGACAGACATCTACGGATTTTTTCATCTTGCCTATCATGGCCAGTTCTCCTCGAAGGAACCACTCTTCTTCCCCGTCTGTTTCCGGAACAAGTACCGGCTGCGGGTGTTTCTGTACATGATACATCATCACCGTCTCTTCGCAATTCTCATCCTCACTCTGATAACCAAAAAAGAAACTGTACTCTGTTTCTTCTTCAGGAAGAAACGGCTCTTCCTCTTCCTCCGGAAAATCCAGCTCCACTTCTTTTTCTTCTTTTTGGGGATAGTTTCTGTGCATGTCGACCCTCCACTGAATGATCGAAACTCCTCCGGTCAGAAAAATGAGTCCAAGTCCCCCAAAGAGCAGTGTCTCAGGCCAGATCCAGGAAATTCCATAATAATACCCTGCCGTCATGACTCCAAGAATTAAAATCGTTCCTGCCGTACCGAAGAGAAGTGTACGCCAGGGAAATCCCTGCTTCTTATTCTTCTCTTTATCGGATTCCATAGCTTCATCCTCCTCTTCCATCTCATCTGTCCATAAATCTTCCAGAACATTCGTCTGTTTTTTCACTGAACTTTCGGGTATGAGATCTCGGCTGCTGTACAGATCTTCCTTCATTCTTTCCAGACTCCATCCTTCCTCCATCATTCCCTTATATACTCCATATCCTGCTGCCACAGCCTCCGGATCTCCGTGATAAAGTTTCGGCAGAAGATACTCCATGAATTCCCGAAGCTGTCTCTGTATCTCCCTGGAATATCCCGGTAAATAACAGAAACAAATCTCCTTTCCACCTCGCTCAAACATATATTCCGGACAGAGAAGTAGATTTTCCGAAGGAAGAAGGAATTCCTTTAGATTTTCCAGCACCTGAATCACCGCCTCCAGAATTCTTTTCAGATCCTTTTCCCGGAACTGTTTTGACTCATACTGTGCACTGACTTCCTGACAGGAAGTGATCTCATAATATATGGAATAATCCCCATCTACTGCACAGACTCTGCATGGAAGAATTCCGGGAACAGAATTTCCCGTAAGCATTCGTACTCCATAAGACTCCGTTTCCAGAGGAGTATCCGGCGTTAATATCAGATAGCTGTGATGTAAATCTCTCTTATATTCTGCGTTCATTTTCTTCTACTTCATTCCTTGCCTGTAATTCTCGGTTTTTCATGCAGTTTCTGTTAGAAAACACTTTGCGGATTTTACTATTGAGCACGAACAAACTCTTCTCTTATTCTCTCTGCCGGATGAAAAATTTCGGAGGATGCCTCTAGCCTAAGCGGCGGAGGAAATCCAAAAATCTGTCCATAAGATTCCATCTGATAGCGAACCCTCACCCGATCCTGTACTTCGGTGTCAGAGACAATCCCAAGCTTTCCCCACAGTCCGTTCTGTGATAATTCCTGACTTCTCACATGTGCTTTCTCGAACATAATATCTGAACTCTGTCTTCCATCCATGCTCCCGCACAAAGCACTTTCTGAGGCAGCAGAGATCAGAAAACTTCGATTGTGAACGTAATAGCACAAATAAATGGTAAGAAACAGAATCAGAACAACGAAGGGAACAACCGCACTTGCTTCCACCGTAAGACTCCCTTTTCTGTATTTTTTTAATCCCATAGCATCCCTCGTGAACTACATCGGTAATTGAATTACCGAGCATCAGATATGTGTAGCATACGCCACACAGCTTCTGGGTGCGTCCATAACACCTTTACTGCTGGATACAG
>JAUNAE010000247.1 GCA_030527765.1 Eubacteriales bacterium | reverse complement strand
TGATCGAGATATTGATGAACGGTTTGGATGCTTCTCAGATCGTCATCTACGATTGCAAATTGAATCATGGGGGTCCTCCGGGGATCTCATGGCAGGGGAACTTTTGTCTGTATCGTAAGAATGTACGCTCCTGCATGAGATGAATTTTGTAAAATTATAGCATAAATACAGGGGCATTCCCATCGGGTTTTTACCGATTACGTGTGCAAAAAGTCCACTCACGGAAACAATATTGAAATACAAAAAGGTCATTGCTACAATGCCACCAGATGATAACATCTCACTGACGAGGGTTCAGAAAGGAAGGTATGGATGAGTAAAAAAGGACTTTGGCAAGGAGGCGCAACCCTGATGGCATCTCTGCTGATGTTTTCTACAGCAGCACAGATTACAACCAACAACTGGAGCGCCAGACTGAACAGTATGCTTGGTACAAGCAACTACAAGGTAAATGTTGGGGACACCAGCAAAGGAACACATTTTGTTTCCGAGTTTTCATCTCTGAAAGAAATGGTAGATGCACAGACTGAATTTACAGCACAGATTGGTGCAGAGGGCTGTGTTCTTATGAGAAAAAGGCACTTCCTCTGAAGAGTGATACCGAAAAAGTAACACTCTGGGGTATGCACACCAATGCACCGATTCTCGGTGGTATGATGGGATCTACTGCAACTGCAAATGCTGAGGCCGGACAGACGCTGTACGGAATCAAAGAGGCAATGGCAGAAAAAGGCTTTGATCTCAATCAGGATTTTGTTGATCTTTATGCAAGTGAGCAGATGGAGCCATATCACATGATGGCAAACCTTTTCGGAAATCAGATTCCGAACCACAGTCTGCCGCCGGTATTCACAACGATGAATACAAACTTTGCAACTTATAATGTAGGTGAGGCTCCGGCAAGTGAGTATTCTGAGGATCTGTTAAAAACAGCCGACGACACCGCAGCAGTGGTACTGATTTCCCGTGACAGCTCTGAGGCTTCTGATTACCATCCGGATATGGTAAGTGAGGTTGAGAGCGACAGCTTCGATCGTCCTCTGGCACTTTCTCAGAATGAGAAGGATTTGATCGCAATGGCTAAGAAACACAGTACGAAGGTCATTGTTCTTCTGAACACTTCCAGCACCATGGAGATCGAAGAACTGAAGCAGGACAAAGATATCGACTCTATTCTCTGGGTTGGTGATCCGGGCGTGAACGGTTTCCTTGGAGTGGCAGATGTTCTCGCAGGTGCCGTTACACCTTCCGGAAAACTGACTGATACTTACTCCTCAAGTACGGTGTCTTCTCCGGCTATGGTAAACTTCGGTGTTTATCTGTACACAAGAAATTCCTTTGACGACAGCAGCGTATCCGTGGATGACCAGGGAGATGCATACAGCGTTGAGACTGAGGGAATTTACAAAGGTTACAAATATTACGAGACACGTTATGAGGATGCTTTTCTTGGAAATGGAAATGCTACCGATGCGGCAGGATCTTCCACAAACAAAGCATGGAACTATGAAGATGAGATGTCTTATCCATTCGGATATGGACTTTCTTATACAACCTTTGAGCAGTCTCTGAAATCCGTGGATGTAACTGTTGGCGGCGAAGGAACTGCAGTTATTGAGATTAAGAACACAGGTGACGTTGCCGGAAAGGATGTTGCGGAGCTCTTTGTACAGACTCCTTACACCGAAGGCGGCCTGGAAAAAGCTTCTGTTCAGCTCCTTGGATTTGCAAAATCCGATGTGATTGAGCCGGGAAAAACAGAAGAGGTTACGGTAACCTTCAATCCTCGTTACATGGCAAGCTATGATGAGGCTGTTGTGAAAGAAGATGGAACAGAGGGAGCATGGGTACTGGATGCCGGCGAGTATTATTTCGCAATTGGTAACGGTGCACATAATGCAATCAATAACATTCTGGCAAAGAAAACCGACAGCACCGAGGATCTGGTTTCTGTCAATGAGGATGAGCAGATCAACGCAGATAATGCAGTGGTTTGGAATCTGGATACACAGGATGTGGAAACTTATTCTGAAAATGTTCAGAATACACTGCAGGATATGGATATTAACAAACTGATTCCGGGTTCTGTAGAGTACACAACTCGTGCAGACTGGACAAAGGGCTGGACTCCGGTTATGGAACTGACTCCTACGGATGATATGGTCGTGGATCTGACACAGTCTCGTGATGAGCTGACGGAGAATGGCGATGGTGTAACCTGGGGAGCAAACAATGGTCTGAACATTATCAATATGGTTGAGACCGATGAGAACGGTGTTTATACCGGAACACTTCCGCTGGATGATCCGAAATGGCAGCAGCTGGTAGAGCAGGTATCTCTGGATGATGCAATCAACTTCATCGAGAATGCCGGAAATGGTCTGAACCGAATCGACAGCATCAACTTCCCTGCAAACCCAATTCAGGATGGTCCGACCGGAATCGCTTCTGATCAGGTTGCCGGATATTTCTTTAAGTGGGTCGGCAGTGATACAACAGAGCCAACCTACGTAGATGAGCAGGACGAGTGTGCATCTTACAATATGAATGTCTTCCCGACAGAGCCGGTTGTTGCTTCTACATTCAACCAGGAACTTGTTTTACGTGAGGGTGAGATGTACGGTGAGGAGAGTCTCTGGTCAAACATTCCGGGAACTCTTTCACCTGGTGTGAACCTTCACAGAGTACCGTATTGTGCAAGAAATCATGAGTATTATTCCGAGGATCCGCTGGTTACCAATCTTATGGCGACTGCGTTCTGTACCGGCGGTACAAACAAGGGTCTTATGACTGAGCCAAAACATCTGGCATTTAACCATCAGGAAGCAAACCGTACAGGTGTCTCTGTATTTATGACAGAGCAGGCTGCACGTGAGACCGATCTCGTAGGATTCGAGGGGGCATTATCCAGCAATCAGGCAATGGGTGTTATGACTGCATACAACCGTATCGGAGCTGTTTATGCAAGTGCACATTCCGGACTGCTTGAGCAGATTCTCCGTAACGAGTGGGGATTCGACGGATGGATTGTTACCGATATGGCAGCAGCTCCAAGTTACATGAACTGGCTGGGATCCATCGCAAACGGAACCAGTGGTATGCTGACAACTTCTGCAACGACATCTTCCGGAAAATTTGGTTCTATGACTTCCAGACTGTCTGAGATTAAGAAAGACACCGCATTCCAGGAGAAGATGCAGAGTGCTTTGAAATATTACTTCTATGAAACTGCAAGAAGTAATGCTCTGAATGGAATTACTGAGGATACCACGGTGACCTATGTTCATACATGGTGGCAGAATGCGATTATTGCACTTGAGGCAGTGACTGCAGTACTGACGGTATTGTTCCTTGGTCTGTATCTGGTAGATAAGAAGAAAAAAGGAGGAGAGAAGGCATGAAAAAAACAATCGGATTCTATCTGGCAGCGGCAGCAGCAATCCTTGCGGTAGTTGCTCTGGTATTTTATCAGAAGTCCGGAACAACCATGCCATATGTGACTGCGATGGCAGTGGCAGCCATTGTCCTGGATGCGCTTTATCTTTGTCTTTATAAGAAATTTGCCGAGAAAAAAGGATTCTCTCTCTTAGTATCCTGTGCAGCGGTTATGATCATCGGCGCTGTAGGCTACAGCCTGATCGTAGAAGTTGAGATTATCGGTTACCTGCTTTCCGGTCTGAGACAGTGGAAAGACGTACAGTTCTGGGCTTACTTCGCAGTCGTTGGAGTGGTTTCCTGGCTTCTGCTTCTGGTTGCATCCTTTATTCAGCCGAAGAAAAAGGAAGTGTCTGTAGAAGAGGCGTAAATCTCAGATTCAAGAGGGATAACTCTTGGAATATAAGAGCCAAAAGTCTTAGAATTGAAGAAATATTAAACTTGAAATTAGAGTAATCGTAAAAGTTTTATATGGTTTTGAATTGGAACTCCGGCAGGAGTCAGGAGGGGATCCTGAATCTTGTCGGAGTTTTTCTGGATTTGCAGGAAAATTCAGAGTATGGAGCAAATTTATTCGATTTATTGGTGATTCTTGAAGCATGGAATATATGAAGTTTACTGAAAAAGGGTGACATATGGGAAAGAAAAAAATGATCGCGATCGTAGTTGTGCTTTTGATAGTTTTGATCTTGGGACTCAATCATAAATCCGTATATTACGTATTCAAAAATGTGACGGCAGATAAGGTGGATGTCGGTGATTTGACCTGGGATTCCGGAAAAACATATCTCAAGGTTCCTTACTCAGAGGTGTCGGAGTCTGACTATCTGGATCTTTATGTGCCGCAGGATGTGGAGTCTCCGAAGCTGTTTGTACTGATCCACGGAGGCGGTTTCATTGCAGGAGATTCCGATACGAAACAGGTACAGTTCATGTACCGCTACTTCCGTGACCACGGATATGCCTGTGCTGCAATCAATTACAGACTGGCACAGGAAGCCGCTTTTCCGGCAGGACTGGAGGACTGTAAGGCTGCCATTCGCTTCCTGAAAGCAAATGCGGATCAGTATGGATATGATGCAGAGCATATTTCCGTATTTGGAGAATCTGCAGGGGGATATCTGTCATTAATGTGTTCTGTAACGGGGGATGATGAATTCAACTCCGTGCCATTTATCGGCCAGACAGAGGAGAACAATCCATCCGGAAACGTGGATGTACTGGTTGACTATTATGGATACACGGACATCGACAGTCTGGACGGGGATCTGAAAGAAATGGGAGTTCCGCGCCTTGTGTTTACGCTGGCAAATAACTGGATGATCGGAAAGCTGGACGGACATGAGGATTATGCATCATACTGGTTCCGAAAGGATATTTCCAGGATGAATGAGGAAGAATTCAACACTGTAGATCCGTTCTATTACATTGAGAAAAACAAAGAGGTTGTGTCAAATCTTGCGGTCTGGATGATTCATGGAGACTGTGATATTACAATTCCATGCCAGTCATCGGAACGACTTTATCAGGCGTTTGAAGGACAGAATGGTGCCCAAAATACAGCACTTCGCATGGAGCCGGGCATGGGACATGCAAGTGACCCGCTGTATTCTGATGAAATACTGGGAGAAATTGATCAGTTCATTCAGGAACATTAAGTATGGGAAGAACAAAGATGGGTAAAAAGAAAATGTTGAAGGTATTATTGGGGATTATCGGGCTTTGTCTTTTGGCTTTGTTGGGGATTCTTGTGTGGTTCCCGGACTGTTACATTGTATTTATGCAAAAAACAGGGATGGTGAAAGGAATTGTGAATCAAACACCAAAGATATCCTGCGAAATCTGGTGTACAGAAAACAGAAACTTGCCGAATTATCGAAAATCTGATATTCTGTAAGATAGTTTTAACAATGGAAGAAAGAAAATAACCGTGTTTGCGCAGGAGGAACAACACATGAACGTTCAGCTTTTAGAATACAGAGGACATATTCGCAACTGGAGAGCTTTATGCGAGCAACTTTCCGTGGATGAGGACATGCCCCGGGAAGAGCGGGAACGTGTGTTGATTCTCAAGGGCTATGAAACCTGGGGAACGGATCTTGGCAGTCACCTGATCGGAATGTATGCCTTCGCTTTGAAGGATCAGGAAAAGATTGTGGCGATTCGAGACCGGTTCGGAACGAAGCCTTTTTATTATTATGTGACAGAAGAGGGCGAGTTTCTCTTTGGCACATATATCCGTCAGATTCTGGAAAAACCGGGATTGTGCGCCCAGACAAGGGCGAATAATCTAGCAGGTGCGAAGCCTGTCGGGAAA
>JAUNAE010000246.1 GCA_030527765.1 Eubacteriales bacterium | reverse complement strand
GGATTTGGCTAAATATTTCCGTCTTAAAATGGCTAAATATTCCCGCCGCTAACACCAGCCAGGATTTCACTTTATATTCATCTGATAAATGTTCAATATTGTTCGACATCATTTATATCTCCTATCTTCTATCTCTACTTTTCATTGAAGTACTTGTTCGTTCCATGAAATTCACATAGCTACTACAGTTACTTCTGTAACGCTTCCATTTCTTCTGATAAATTAGAATAAATTCTCTCGAGCATGCTTTCCAACGCTTCAATTTCCTCTTCTTTAAATCCCCTATAGAAAATTCTGCTCAATTGATCACTTACCTGGTCTCCGATCTCTTGTTGAGAGGCTCCAAGTTCAGTTAAATTGATCACTCGTCTTCTCTTATCATCTTTTGCAACAACAGTCTCAACAAGGCCTTGTTCCTCTAAACGCTTAATCATGGCCGTAAGTGTACTGTTTGCTAAACTTGTCCTCTCAGATAACTCAGATGGCGACTGTGGATGTTTGATCCATAAGGCCGAAAGAATTTTTCCCTGTTCCGCATTGTATAAGGCTCTGCCATCGTTCGTTAACAGCTTATTGAACAATCGCGCATTCAAGTGATTCACCTTCATGTTCATGTATCCACCTTGTTTCGTTTTTGCCATATATCTCCCTCACGTCATCAATTTATTTTTATGTAGAAATGTTCTATTACAATTGTACTATATAGAAATAACTCAGCCAAGTATTTTTATATAGAAGTATTATGAGCAAAAGTTAAATTATGGAAAATGTGATGACAATGAAAGAACAGATTCTTACCTATGCATCGTCATTATAATGAGCAAATTCCGGTGCGAATTCACCGAGAGCGTTTCTTCCTATGCCTTCCGTCAACGGGTAGCTGACGGCAAGAAAGTCCCGATGAATGAAGCAATTGAATTGTAAAACTCATACACAGGCATAATAATAGGCGGCCGAAGCCGCCTTTAGTGTTTACTGCTAATTTTTTCTACACGTATTCTTATTTTCTGCCGACTAGCAAGGTAGAACCCTTCAGTTCCAACAACAGAGCTTCTTTAGCTGCCATGAATTTTCCATTGGCGGTATCAATGCACGAGACTTCCTCATAGCCCATGGAACGGAGTTTAGCGCAAAACGCTTCCATATCCCCATAGCGGCGAAAAGACATGATATCGTGAATTGCAAATGTACCCCCTTTTTTCAGAACGCGAAGCGTCTCCAGCAGCAGGGCCTGCTTGTCAACTCCCATGATGTTATGATAAACGTAATTGCTTGTAACCGCATCAAAACTCTCATCAGGGAAATTCAGCTTTGTCGCATCGCCCTTCCGGAAAGATATGTTGGCAACGCCTTCTGCGGAAGCATTGGTTTCACACAAATTCTGACTAAAAGAGGCATATTCCTTACCCCAGCGATCAATGCCTACTACTTCCGCTTTCGGATTACGCTTGGCGCAGGCTATTGCCAGGGCTCCACTGCCACAGCCGACATCCAGAATCTTACCGCCATCAGGCACATGGACATAGTCTGCTGTACCCTCGATAATTGCCCGGCTGAGCTGCCGTTTTCCGTTATACGAGAAACTGTTATAGGCATTGACTGCCCAGACCAGTGCCACGAGTAAGATAACCAGCCCACATGCAAGAACGATACTTAGAATCCATGTTATTGTGCCTGAGATGAAGTTATGAAAGACCGCAAGCAATGCCAGAAAAAGTGCACACACAACTGCCCCTGCTCCTAACCCCCACAGCATCCCTTTCGGAACCCAGTTTTTATAATTTGCTTTCATTTGCTTTTACTCCCTTTCTGTGCCTTCTTCATCATAACCAGCAGCCCTCCGAACATCCAAAGATTTCCCACACTGATCCATCCTGCAGAAATTGCATACATGACCGCATGGTTTCCGATAAGCAGTCTCATGATCTGTATCACCAGCATGGGAAGCGGCAGTGAAAAAACCCAGCACCATCTGGGATATGGTGTATACCCTCTGACAAATGCTGAAATCTGCACTGTACAGAGTACTATCCAGGAAATCAGAAACATTATCATCCCCGGAAGCAGAAAATACATTCCAAACTGAAGCATCGTATCAAAGGCATACTCCGGTGCTGCTTCCATCATATGTTTATATACATACACGATAGCAAGGCACGGCATATGCACTCCACATCCTCCAAAGATAAGACACCCGATAATCCCGCTTCGAAAAGCATGTGCGTGACCCGGTGAATGCTCTGTCATCAGACGATAGATGCCAAAGTAGCACAGACACTCCAATGGTATACCGATGACTCCAAGCAGGGATGACCAGAACAGTGTTCTATCCGATCGGGCAATAAACCGTGAAAAACTGCGTTCCAGTCCGCTCAATGTCTCATCGTCCACGCCATATCCTAGCAGCATGTCCCCGACAAGTACCATTAATGCTGCAACGAAGCCGATGATAAATAATTTACGGATTCTTTTCCAGTCAAGTGCATCTTCGATCCCGATTCGGTTAAAATTATGATCCATCTCAAGCCTCCCGCTCATCTCATTTCGCCAGAATGACTCTTGTTATAATCATCATCCCAATGCAACATCCAAAATCATCATGACAACAAATCCCGCCGAAAAAGCAATGACACCCCAGTCGGAATGTTTTCCCTGCGCCATCTCCGGGATCAGCTCTTCTACTACAACATAAATCATGGCTCCCGCAGCAAAACTCAGAAGATAGGGCAGAATCGGAATCATGACTCCTGCCAGCAGGATTGTAACTGCCGCTGCAATCGGTTCAACAATTCCGGACAATACTCCATACCAGAATGCCCTGCCTTTTGCAATTCCCCTGCTTCTGAGCGGCATGGATATGATGGCACCTTCCGGGAAATTCTGGATTGCAATACCAAGTGATAATGCAATCGCTCCACTCAGACTTATCTGAGTACTGTCTGCCGAGAGACCGGCGAAAACTACTCCTACTGCGATTCCTTCCGGAATATTATGCAAGGTTACAGCAAGCATCAGCTTTATTGTGTCCCCAAGCCTGCTGGGGATTCCTTCTTCTTCATTCGTAGCTGCATGAATGTGAGGAATAACATGATCGAGCAGCAATAAGAATGCAATTCCGATGGAAAATCCGCCTGCCGCAGGCAGAAAGGATAATCGTCCCATATTCTCTGATTGTTCCAATGCAGGAAGTAACAAACTCCACAGAGATGCTGCCACCATAACTCCGGCGGCAAAACCGGTAAAAATGCGCTGTGTTTTCCATCCGATCTGTTTTCGAAGAAGAAATACACTCGCTGCACCAAGTACCGTACCCAGAAAAGGGATCATGATGCCTATCCATGTATTATTCATCAACTTTTATCAACCTGTTCTTTTGTTTTCATTTCGTTTGCTCTCCCATACACGTATCGATCACAGCCATCACCTCGGGTTTCCAGGCTTCATCGTAAAGCCAGATCTCGTGCTTCATGTCGAATTCATGGATATCGGGATTTTCGAAATGACGACGGTAGCGTGCGCCGTACTTTTTTCCCATTTTTAAGGCGTAAATCACATGAATGGTGGTTCCATCCACGGCAATATGTTCATCAAGCGGAGTCACATAATCAGAGTAGAACTGGCGTGCAATGGTCCTGGGATGCAGGTTTGCCATGCCATCGATAAATGCATCGGCAAAGGCCATGGATCCGGCGTTATCTCCAATTGCTCCCCTTTTTGCCAGTTTGCGCTTAAGCTTCTGCCTCTTTGCTTCGCTGGTGCAGGCACCTGAAAGCATAGGACTGACCAGTGCTGTCATGAGTCGTGCAGCGATCGGACTTCCCTGGTCAAGATCAGAACTGCCGATAAAAGCGTGATCAATGTGAACGCGCCTGCGCTGCACCAGCAGTCCCGCAAAGCTCCCGCCCAGAGATGAGCCGTAAGCACCGTCAACGCGACCGCCGTGATTCTTCAGAAGATAGTCCTCAATTTTGGCCGTGACCGTTGGGACATCAGTAAAAATCTTCGTCTTGTCTCCCTCAAAACCGTCGTAATTCACACAGATGAGGTGATACTTTTTCGCCCATTCATCCACAACATTTTTAAAGTTAATCTGCCAGGGGATTGCTGTTCCCGGAAGGAGCAGCAGTGTTTTCTCATGTTCAGTTCCGAATTCCTGAAAGTCCATACGAATTCTCCTTTTCCCACAGCGCTCAGTTTCTATCGAATTCATATTGAGCCCGTTGCAGTTAGATTCAATTAACTGTAGCCTCTAATAAAAACCGCCTTTCGGCGGTTAGATTATCTAAACTTAACATTATTTATACTGCATAGACCTGAAAATTTCAATTCCTTAAGTCAGTTTTTTTACCAATAAGCATCTGATCACGAAGTCGCCGCCACCCGTTTATGGGCAGCGGCGACTTTCTGATTATACTTTTCCCTGAACTTCTTCTGTTGTTTTTAGCCTTAGTATGTAATCCGGATAAGACAGAAACGGTCTGGACATTCCGAAGAACTGCACCTTACTTTCATTACAGATGTCCTGCATATCTTCCAATGACCGAACACCACCCGTAAGTATGACATCTGCACTGATCTGATCCGCTGCCATCTCTGCAGCTTCCCGATAATATGCTCCACGATAAAGTCTGAGGTGAACCATTCCGCTGACCTCAATAGCGTCCATACCTGCATCTGCCAGCTGTCGGCTTGTCCATACAAAATCTTTTGCAGATAAACCATCTGCATATCCATCTGTAGAATCCAGTTTAATCCATACCGGATAATCATTTCCTACTGCTTCTCTTACAGACTGATATACCTGTCCTGCAAAGCGATAGCGATTTTCTCTGCTGCCTCCATATTGATCTGTTCTTCTGTTATATACCGGGCTTAAAAATTGTGATAACAGGCAGCTATGTGCTCCATGAAGCTGCACTCCGTCAAAGCCGGCTTTCTTTGCTCTGACAGCCGCGTCTGCGAATAACCTTGAGACCTCGTTCATGTCCCCTTCTGTCATCTCTTTTGGAATCAGTCCGGAATAAGGATTAGGGATTGCGGACGGACCGAGTATCTTTGCGTTATACGGATAAGCCTGTGACGTCGAAGACCCATGGAACAGCTGCATCACGATCTTCCCGCCTTCTGCGTGTACGGCATCTGTCACTTCCCTATAAGCTGTTATCATTTCATCACGGTCTATTGACAACTGATTCCGGGATGCCTGCTCGTAACCGGCCACTGAAGTCAGGCTGGTCACAATCACACCAACCTCATTCTTTGCAATATTTACATATACATTTTTAATCTGTTCAGTCGGATATCCATCTTCTGTTGCTTTCCCTTCACCGGTTGCGGAGCGAATAAAATGGTTTCTTGCTTTGATACCGCCAATGGTTGTCTCTCTAAATAAATGCATATGAATTCCTTATCCCACATATTGTTCTGTCAGTTCTGCGATCGTTTTTGTCGGTCTTCCGAGGATTTCACTAAGCGTATGGTCCTCTGAGTACAGCTTACTTTCTGCTGTTACCTTTTCCAGCTGCGCCATAACCTCCAGATCACGCTTGCCAAAACCGGCCTGTCTCATCATCCGCTTACTCTGATCCAGTGTAATATTCTGCAGGCGGACCGGAGATTTGCGATACTGTTCTGCAATCTTTGCATTTCCTGCCGATATTTTCTATGTAATACTTTCACTGTCTTTCTGATTTCGATTATAGAAAGGCTCCGCGATTTTTTGTATGCACACATCTCAGATATGTCGCATTTATTTACATATTC
>JAUNAE010000245.1 GCA_030527765.1 Eubacteriales bacterium | reverse complement strand
ATGATGATGGATCCCGGCTGTATCTCCATGGTCGTGGAGGATGTGGGACAATCCGGTGTCCTGATCGCCATTATCTGTTTTCTGATTGTTATCTTCGGAATGATTTCTCTGTCCGGTATGGTTATCGGATATGTCACCACCGCCATTGAAGACTTTCTCGATCAGAGCCAGTCTTCCTCCCGGCCTCTTGTGATTTCTGATCATTTCGTCATCATGAACTGGAATAATCGTGCCGCTGAAATTGTGAACGATCTCCTTTATCTTGAAACACCTCAAAAGGTCGTTGTACTCGTAAGTGAAGACAAAGAACGGATCGAGCGCCAAATAGAGGAAAAAATTGCCGCAACCCTCGCCCGTGAAAATGAAAATCTAATGAAACACTTCGGCAGGAACAGAGTTTCCAATCGCCATATAATGAAAAATAATCTGACTGTGATTGTTCGTGAAGTAGATCTTTTTTCTACGAAAATGCTTCTGGATTCCGGCATTGACAAAGCCAAAAGCATTATCATTCTCGGAGCTGACGAGACCAAAACAACACTGGAAGAACCTGAAGAGAAACGCGGTAATGTGCAGACTATCAAGACACTCATGCAGGTCGCCGATCTCACAGGAAGACAGAGTTCCAGAGACGACCAGACAATTGTCGTTGAAATCACAGATCCATGGACACAGACACGTGTAAATCACATCATAGAATTTAAGCAGGTTGAGGGAAAATGCAATATTATCCCAGTCCATATTAATCAGATGCTCGGTCAGATTCTCTCACAGTTCACGATCATGCCGGAACTGAATACCGTGTACAGCCAGCTGTTCTCGAACTTTGGCGCAACTATTTTCTCCGAAGAAAGAGAAAACCTCAATGAAGCTTACGTGGATCAATATCTCAGCAGCCATGCAAAAGCCATTCCACTTGTGATCAGTGAAAATGCTTCCAATCAGGACTGTTACTTCATGGCCGATTCCATGAAAGACGTCCACACCGAAGCGACGTTATCCTCAAGTCCTCTGACAGTTCAGATGTGTCCTCCGGAAAATTACACGAAAAAAACCGTAATTCTCATCGGGGCCAACAGCCGCTATGATCAGTTGATCGAAAGCTTCAAAGCTTATTTGTACGAATGGCCGAACAGTGCCGAACTGATTATCATTGATGACCGCAAAAATCTGGAGCGAAATTCCTTTTATGCGAACGTTCCTTTCGTTATTCAGACAATTCCTGTGGAGTACCACGACTCCGAAGGCGTGCGCAATACGGTCAAAGACATTCTGAAAAAACAGTCCGGTGACATCAGTATTCTGATTCTCTCCGACGATCGCGTGGATGAAGCAGATATCGATGCCGATGCACTCTCCAACCTGATTTTCATTCAGACACTTCTCAATGAAGACAAGGCTTACCTAAATACCGCCAACCGTCGCATCGATGTCATTGTGGAGCTGATCGATCCAAAACATCACGATATTGTTACGAGCTACAACGTCGATAATATCGTAATATCCAATCGATATATCAGTAAGATGATCACTCAGATCGGAGAGAAAAAAGCACTCTACGACTTTTTCTCAGACATCCTCACCTACGACCAGGATATCTCCGAGGATTATACAAGTAAGGAAATCTATGTTCGAAGAGCAACCGATATTTTCAAAACTCTTCCACCGAAGACAACTGCCTACAACCTTATCTGTGCAGTGTCCCATTGTCCGGAAAATACGAGACATTCCATGCTCCTCGGTTACATTCGGGGCAAGCAGGATCTTCACTTGTTCAGTGGAGAGCTGCGGGATATCGATGTAGAATTAAAAGTCGATGATAAACTGATTTTCTTCTCAACACATATCTGATCCGAATATATAACTTGATGCAAAGCGACATTTCTAATTCGCTTCACAACTTGATTCACTAAAAAAGCAACATGCCGCCGGTTATTTTCACCTGCAGCATGTTGCTTTCTTTATTAATTATCTTATTCTTCCACTCCGATGACTCTGGCAATATGCATCGCCAGATATCCGATCTCTGAATCATGGTATTCCTTTTTCAGAAAACGACTCATCTCATTACAGATTTCCTCAGACAGATGGTACATTTCCGGGTATTTCACCCGCATATAATCGTTCAGATTCATCTTGATTTCTTCTCCGATTTCCATGCGAGTCACCATGTAACGAATGTGATTCATCATACGATTGTATCCGATGGAGGTAACCTGCAATTTCTGCCCGGTCTTGTCTTCTATAAAACCAATGCAGCTTCTCACAATCTGCGCCGTTTTCAATGACTGGGAAACACTCTCATCTTCTATCGAAGAATGTACATGAAGTGCCAGAAAACCGATCTCATCTTCCGAAAGTTCTACTCCAAGACGCTCTTTCACTTCCTCGTGCACAGAAGAAGCTACCTTGTATTCGCTATGAAACAGCAGCTGAATGTCTTCCTTCAAAGGATTGTGAATTCCTTCCCCATTCTTCATTCGCTGAATTGCAAAACTCAAGTGATCAGCCATAGGAAATACAATCTGCCGATCCACTTTTTTAAACGTCTTTTCTGCCTCTCCAAGAATTCTTCCGGCAATCTCCAGACACACCGGATCTACATGGGAAACAATGCTTGTGGCATCCCCTCTCTCCGATGCAGCCTCAAGGGAGTACAATTCTGCTTCCTCAGGAAGTTCCAGACGCTCTGCAGTTTTTCTTCCAAATCCGATTCCTTTGTACAGCACCAGAAATCTTTTTTGCTTATCCGGCGACAAGACAATGACCGCATTATGATTTAACGCTTTTACGATTCGATACATAGTACTCCTCTCAACTCATGAACTGCATTGGTAAGTCAATCAGATTCTTGCAATCCGTTTTGCTCCATGCCGGTAACCGAGGATCCCCTCTATCATCTTATGGGGTATTTTCTTCAGTATAGATGGCTATCGCCTGTTCGTCAACGAAAAAAGCCTGCACTCGCAAGATGTCTGAACACACGAGCTGCAGGCCTTTTCTATAGCGTTTACGAATTACTTTTTATTCGTAATAATCAATTGCAAGAAGCGGATCTCCCGGTTTCACATCGCCGGCTTTCAGAAGGCGAATGTCCATAGAATCCTCTACCTCTGTACACAGAATCGGAGACACAATCGAAGGAGCATTTTTCTTCAGGAAATCAAGATCCATCTGAAGAAGTTTCTCACCTTTCTTCACTTTCTGTCCATTCTCAACAAATACGTTGAAGCCTTTTCCGTTCAGCTCCACTGTATCAATGCCCATATGGAAAAGCATATCCACTCCGGACTCTGTCTGGAATCCAATGGCATGTTTTGTGTCGAAAACGAACACAACCTCGCCGTCTTCCGGTGCATAAAGGATACCTTCCTCCGGTGTAATCACTGCACCGAGTCCCATCATACCACCGGCAAAAGCTTCATCCGGACAAGTGGTAAGATCTGCTGCCTCACCTTTCAGCGGACTGGAAATGGTGACGGTTTTTACAAGTTTTTTGCCTTCCAGAGAGTTCTCTTCCTGAACGTTCTCTGTATCTTTTGCAGGTACTTCTGCGGTGTACTCTACATTCGGCTGTGTCTCAAGATACTCCTCAAGATTGTTCTTAACAACTGTAACACTTGGTCCATAAATAACCTGAATTGCAGTACCTCTGTGAACAATTCCGGAGCATCCGGTGGACTTCAGAATTGCATCATTTACCAGTTCCGGTTTCTGTACATTGACACGAAGACGGGTTGCGCAGCAGTCAACATCTGCAATGTTTGCTTTACCGCCCAGACCTTTCATAATCAGATCACTCTTCTGATCCTTTTCAGAAAGAGCCTCGCCGTCTTTCTTTGCCAGATAGTCTGCCTTGGAGAACAGTTTTGTCTCCGCATCGTCATCCTCACGGCCCGGTGTTTTCAGATTGAATTTCACAATCAGGAAACGGAAAATCACATAATAAAGTACGAAGTAAATCAAACCTGCCGGAATGATGAGAAGCCAGCTTGTTTTCTCATTTCCCTGAAGAATACCGAACAGAAGAAGATCCAGAAAACCGCCGGAGAATGTCAGACCCACGGCAATATTCAGCATATGTGCGATCATGTAAGCCGCTCCGGCAAGAAGCACCTGTACACCGAAAAGCATCGGGGCAACAAACAGGAATGAAAACTCGATCGGCTCTGTGATACCGGTCAGCATACTTGCCAGCGCCGCAGACAGAAGCAGACCACCGGCCTGTTTTTTCTTCTCAGGCTTTGCAGTGTGATACATCGCAAGAGCCGCACCCGGGAGACCGAAGATCATGAAAATAAACTCTCCGGAGAAGAAACGGGTTGCATCAGAGCTAAAGTGTGCAATGGATCCGGAATTTGCAAGCTGTGCAAAGAAGATGTTCTGACCACCCTCGTACATCTGACCTGCCACTTCCATGGTGCCGCCGACAGCTGTCTGCCAGAAAGGCATATAGAATACATGATGAAGACCAAATGGAATGAGTGCTCTTTTGATAATACCGAAAATCAAAGTACCGAAGTATCCGGAACCGGTAACAAGGCTTCCCAGCATGTAGATTCCATTCTGTACGATCGGCCATACATAAAAGCATGCAATACCTATAAACATATAAACAACGGTGGAGATAATCGGAACGAAACGGCTTCCTCCAAAGAAAGAAATCGCTGCTGGAAGCTCAATCTTATAAAACTTATTGTGAAGAGCAGCAACACCAATTCCGACGATAATACCGCCGAACACACCCATCTGCAGTGTATTGATACCAACAATTGAAGTTACGGTACCGGACAGGGCTTTTCCTGTTTCTGCACCTGAAGCATCAATCCATCCGTTGATAGAGAGCATCGCCTGAATGGTAATATGCATAACAAAGAAAGCGATCATTGCTGCAAGAGCTGCGGTTGATTTTTCCTTCTTTGCCATACCGATGGCAACACCCACTGCAAAAATCAGCGGCAAGTTGTTAAAAATGGCACTTCCGACCGCATTCATAATAATGAGCAGTGCGTTCAGAACCGTACCCTGACCGAGGATACTCTCCAAATGATATGTGGCGATGGTTGTCTCATTTGTAAAAGAACTACCAAGACCAAGCAGCAATCCTGCTACAGGCAGAATTGCAATCGGAAGCATGAAGCTTCGACCAACACGTTGCAGTACAGCAAAAATTTTGTCTTTCATGTTTTTCCTCCTTCTTGTAAGACATTAAAAAAGGCATTCACTCACATACACTTCCAAAGAATACCCCGAATTCTCGGACTATCCTTATTTGAAAATATATGTCAGTGAATGCCTGCTTTACCAGTAACATACTGTCTCAACTGAGGCGAGTGTAACATAGGTAAATGTGGTTGTCAATAGGAAATTTATTTGCCGGTAGAATTCCGATCTTTCCGTTCATTCCGGCTTCTAACCCTTTTACTATCAATTCATCAATTCCGTCATTGTCCAGATCCTGAAGCAATACTTTTCTGCCGCTGGAATTATCGTCATACACGGGAATTATCGAGACCGACATGAGTCAAACGGATATTCGCAATCCGCTTCGCTGCTTGCTCATAACTGAATAGCTGCTCCGCAGCTTATCAGTGGGAGCTTGAACTCCCACTGATACAAGCAAGTCCCCACCCACCGCTTAATGCTCTGCGCATTTGAAGCGGGGGACTTACTTGATTCGGTTAAATCGCGAATCTCGTAAGAAGATTCGCGTGCAAGTTCGGCAGTTGCGAAGCAACTTCCCCTATTCCCATGAACGCAAAAAGAACGCCCAAAAGGCGGTTCAACTTAGGGATTTTCTAATCCCTGAAAATATCGGCATAGTT
>JAUNAE010000244.1 GCA_030527765.1 Eubacteriales bacterium | reverse complement strand
TTAAGCGAGTAAACTCGCACTAGTCGGCATGATGCCGGCGGTTCCCTGCTCCGGACTGGCGGTTTCCGTCAGCCGGAACAGCGGTTTCCGTTCCTCCGGAACGACGGTACATTTTCACCAGAATAAACAGGCAAAAGCTTGGAAGTTACAATCGTCATTTTTACCCATGCAAAATAGTCCTCAACTAACGGTAAGACTTTCTCTTTCCGTCCTTGAAGTCGTTCTTCACTGGAGAGATCTTTGAGTTGCCCATCTTCATGGAAAATAGCTCCTATTTTCTCCAATGCCTGGTATGCAATGGATTGCTTTACCGCAGAGGCATTCGTCTTATCTGCAGCTTTTACTGCTTCGGCGAAATGTCTTCTGGCGTGCGTCCAGCAGTTCGCGTTGAGTACTCCCGGCAACTTCTCCTCAACCAGATGGTACTGCTGTAATCCATCAGTTAATAGAATTCCATGATAGTCCGCATAGAATTCCAAAGGAATGTGATGATCTCTTCCTTTTTGGTATTCATACACAACTATCTGGCGATCCTTGTAGAATTCACCTGAGCGATGCACCCACATATAACTTTTGCTGTTAGGACAGGCTGCATCTCGAAGCACCTGAGTAGGTGTCTCATCGCATTGTGTTACCGGAAGCTTTAGAAGTTCCTGCCGCAAACGCTCAACAAATGCAGTGAAATATTTCTCAGAGCAGTTGATGATCCAACCGGATTGTGTCTGCTTTGAGATCATTACTCCGTTTCGCTCGAATTCTTTTTCGATACGGTCGAGAGTTGCAGAATTCACATACTTTACATTTAAGATCGCTGACAGTAATGATGGCGTAACGATACTGTTCCGAAGAAGATCCTTCGGACGTTCTCCACGCAGAAACTCATCCTGATGTTCTCCGTCGGTTCCAACATATACATTTACAGTATGTACTTCAACGGTCCAGGATGCCGGTTCATAACGCAGACGTTTATAAACTTCTGCAGGCATCTGACGCCAGTTTCCTTCTCCGTAAAAAGCATCCAGTTCTTCCTCAGATACGTCATGAACTGGCTGGATCTCTTCTGGAAATGCAGAGAGGTTCAGTTCACGCTGTCCCTTTTTCTTGGGTTTGCGTGTTTTGACAGGAAGGACTTCCTCAATGGTAGGTTCTTCAGCATCTGGAGTATAAAGTGCTTCTGCATCATCAAAGAAAGAGAGCTGTCCATCGATAGATTTCAGAGTTTCCGTCTGCTTTCCAAAGCGATGACTGTTCGCAACACGCAACTGTTCTGTAAGGATATTTAACGCATTGCTCATAGAATCTATCTGATTCTGCATAGAAAAGATCATCTGAATCAGGTCTTCCTGACTACAGTGCTGCAGATCTTTCTGTAAGTGATTTCTGTCCATATGGAGCCCTCCTTCCCTGTTTCTTGATACTTGTATTGTACCAGATTTTCAGAGAAGATGCGAATTTCTACCATTTCATGATTCGTCAGAATGCCGTTGGTTTTAAGACACTCAGTGGTTGCCATAAAGAAGAAAATATAGAATTTTCAAGGTTCAAGAGCACTTGCAACACCGGCCGAGCATCGCTTATATCGACGTAGACATAAGCCAAAAGCATTTGCCAGTGACAAGTTTTTATGTTCAAAAACAGAGTGTTTTTTTTCTCCGTTTTGCACAATGAATTAATACAGATACGATGGATCCACCTGTTTGATCTTGGGATCTAATGGATTCAGTCCTATCATGAGTTGGTGGAATTGTTCTTCCGTAAGATCAGCAGCTTCCTTTGTAGTCCGTGGCCAAGACATGCTCCCAGCCTCAAACCGTTTATACAATAGTAGGAATCCTGTTCCCATCCAAAGCAATCCTTTCAGGCGATCAGATCGTCGTCCGCAAAAAAGAAACAAAGTACCTTTTTCAAAAGGATTCTGTCCGTATTGATCGCCTATGATCATAGATAATCCGTCGATGCCTTTTCGTAGATCAACGGTACCGCATGCAAGCACAACACGGCGAATTCCTGCTACATCTTCAAGCATTTCCAACCTCCTGCAAAATGCATCGAAGCAACTCCGGAGACAGATCATTTGAAAATAGGATCTGAACATTGTGCATTTGAATTGCGGTAACTGGATGCGGACATGATTTCTGATAGTTCACGGATTCTTCATCAGGATGAGCGAATGGAATCTCAGCGAATTCAACCGGAGCTTCTTTTTGTGCAACCGCAGGTAATGCATTTTTTTCCTGAAGCATTTCATATGCGTCTTCACGCAACTTGCGTTGCCAATAGTAGTATCTTTTTTCGGGAATTTCATTATCTAACAGCCACTGCTTCACAGTTGTACCGACAGGTCTTGCCTGACAGGCGTTGATAATCTGAGCCCACTGGGCTTTCCGAACTTCCATTGTTGTTGGATCCATGTTTAACCCTCCACTCTAAAAAACTCGCTAGTTTTTGGCATTTTTTAGAGTATGACATAAACATGGCTAGTTAGCTAGGCGCATGATTTGACGCTTACTCATTTCACGATAGATATTTGATATTGAAATATGGAATTAATAAGCCGAGAGTTTGGTCTTTGGGAATATCTGTGAATGCGTTAGGAACGAGTCATCATATCATCCAGATTGTACAATCTCCAGACGAGGTAGTAGATACAATTAATGATATTTGGGATCAGTCTGGGGAAACAAAGTGTTTAATATATGAGAAATAGCTTTTCCATCGAGAGTATAGATAGAAAGAAAAATAATTCAATCCCTTGACATCCACGGGAACCGGAAAAACTTATGCTTCTGCATTTGCAATGCGTGAGCTTGGATACCAAAGAGTGCTTTTCTTGGTACATCGAAATCAGATTGCAAGGCAGGCGAAGGAATCCTTTGAGAAAGTGTTTGGAAGCCATGTGAAGACAGGCTTGGTTTCCGGCGCAAATCATGACTATGAGGCAGATTATGTTTTTGCGACAGTCCAGACTCTGAGTAAGGAAGAAAATCTGAAGAGATTCCCAAAGAATTATTTCACTGCTTGCATCTATGACGAAGCACATCATACAAGTGCCGGAAGTTATAAGCGAATTATGGATTACTTCTCTCCAGAATTCACGTTAGGAATGACAGCAACTCCGGATAAGCGGGATGACAATATAGAAGGACGCAATATCTATGAGATATTTGAACACAATATTGCTTATGAGATTCGACTGCAGCAGGCTATGGAAGAGAATTTGTTATGCCCCTTCCATTATTTTGGAATCACAGATCTTTCCGTGATTGCCGATCAAGGGAAAACTGCAGAGGAGAAGCTGGAGAATTTCAGATATCTGACTAGTGATGAGCGAGTCCAAATGATTATAGAACAGGCATCTTATTTTGGCTATTCTGGGACGCGAGTAAAGGGATTGATGTTCTGCAGTAGAATTGATGAGGCAAGAGAACTATCGCGCAAGCTGAATGAGAAAGGCTTGCGGACAGTTGCGCTCAGTGGAGCGGATTCAGAAGAGGTAAGAATAGCAGCCATTGAACGACTTACCATGAATGTACAGTCTGGGGAAGAAGATTACCTGGATTATATTATTACGGTGGATATCTTTTCAGAAGGAACCGATATCGTTGAGGTAAATCAGGTAATTATGCTTCGACCAACGCAGTCTCCGATCGTTTTCATCCAGCAGCTGGGGCGCGGACTTCGAAAAGCAAGTGAGAAAGAGTATGTGGTTGTTCTTGATTTTATCGGTAATTATAAGAATAACTTCATGATTCCCATCGCTTTGTCCGGAGATCGAAGTTACAACAAGGACAATATTCGCAGATATTTGATGGAAGGCGGTCGTGTGATTCCTGGTGCGAGCACGATCCATTTTGATGAGATAAGTAGAAAGAGAATTTTTGCTGCGGTGGATAACGCGAACTTCAGTGATCTTAAACTGATTCGGGAGAATTATACAAATCTGAAGAATAAACTGGGAAGGATTCCAAATTTGATGGAGTTTGATGAGTATGGAGAGATGGATGTCCTCCGTATCTTTGATAATAACAATTTGGGATCTTACTACAAGTTTTTGGTGAAATATGAGAAGGACTACAAGGTTCGATTATCCGAGGAAGAGGAGAAGGTTGTTGAGTACGTTTCGAAGAAATTGGCAAGTGGAAAAAGAGTGCAGGAGCTGTATCTGCTGAAACGCTTGATGACTTATACACATCAGGCTAATCTTTTTGCCAACTTAAAGCAGGGATTGTCATCGGAATATGGGATTCAGGTAAGTGAGGATCAGGAAGAAAATATGATCAATATTCTTACGAATCAATTTCCAGCAGGTGCAGCAAGAAAAACGTATGCAGAGTGCATTTTTATAGAGAAGGATGCTTCAGAAGAACAGGAATATAAGATCTCAGGATCCTTCGCGAAAATGCTGGAGAATAAAGATTTCTATGGTATGATGCAAGAAATAGTTGCCTTCGGAATCCATCGGTATGCAAGAGATTACTCTGATAGATACAAAGAAACAGACCTTGTTTTATATCAGAAATATACCTATGAAGATGTCTGTCGTTTATTGAATTGGGAATCCAATGAGGTTCCGTTAAATATTGGCGGTTATAAGTACGATAAAAAAACAAGGACATTTCCTGTATTTATTAATTATGATAAATCAGAGAATATCAGCGACACCATCAAGTATGAGGATCATTTTACCAGCAGCAGAACGTTGGTAGCCATCTCAAAATCTGGAAGAAGTTTGCAATCAGAGGATGTACAAAATTTTTTGTGCGCAAAAGAACGGAAAATTCAAGTACATCTGTTTGTGAGAAAAAATAAGGACGACAAGATTTCCAAGGAATTCTATTATCTTGGACACATCCACGCCAGTGGAAATGCCAAAGAATTTGTAATGCCTAATACAGACAAGACAGCCGTTGAGATTGAGTGGCTGTTGGATCAACCGGTAAGGGAAGATCTGTATGAATATATCGTGAACGGGTAATGATTCAGGAAGAGTTACGTGAACAGAAAAAACATCGAAAAGAGGACTACATGAAAACAATAAGAGTAGTAGCAGCCATTATCAAAGCAGTCAATGCCAACAACCAGCCGATTATCTTTGCTACTCAGCGAGGATACGGTGATTTCAAAGGTGGATGGGAGTTCCCAGGCGGCAAGATTGAGCCGGGAGAGACACCGGAACAGGCATTGGAGAGAGAAATTAGGGAGGAACTTGACACGGATATTCGTGTGGGTGAACTTCTCCATACGATCGAGTATGACTATCCAACATTTCATTTGTCTATGGACTGCTTCTGGGCAGAGGTAGTATCTGGGGATCTGGTGCTGAAGGAACATGAAGCTGCTAAATGGCTTACAAAGGAGCAACTGCGTTCCGTAGATTGGCTGCCGGCGGATTTGGACCTGATCGAGAGAATTGAGAAGGAACTAGACATACTCTGACAGAAAGAGCATTTTTTACCCCCCTCGAAAGGATTTTTATGAAACCAAAATCATCAAAAAGCTTAGAACTTTACAACCTTCTCCTGCAGCGCGGCTATCCGGAGCCTTTTTGTGATGAGATCACGAAGAACCTGAATACGGATTTCACGGCGCAGCGTATGATTGGATATCTTTCTCATTACAAGAAACTTCCCATGGAGGAGATTGTGGATGAGGCGCTTGCGATCCTGAGTGATCGAAACCGCATTATGCAGAAGAAGGAACTGGAGTATAACAACGCGGTGTACAACGAGTATTTGCGTTCCAGAAGATAAAACAGAGAGAACATAAGAACATAAGAATGTTGCCACTATCCCAGCATGACCTTATATAGCTATGGTTGATTGTCACAGGA
>JAUNAE010000243.1 GCA_030527765.1 Eubacteriales bacterium | reverse complement strand
GTTTTCTTGTACTTTTGGTGCTTGTCAGGCTTACCCAGCTCTTCCTCAGCACCAATTTAGGAGTTTTCTTGCTCTTTTGGTGCTTGTCAGGCCTGCCCTCCTCACCTTAGCATCATTTTTGGAGTTTTATTTGTTCTGACTTACAAGGTATCATCCGGGTACTCCGGAAGCTGCACCATGATCGGTTTATGGTCTACCTCCGGGAGAATTTTTTCCAGAAGATCTTTCCATGTAAGCTTGATGCTGGATGTGTTGATACATGGGTGACATCCAACATAAGAATCTTCAAGAATGTCTTCGTCGATCACGAGCTGCACTCGCTTGTCCGTATCATTCATAAGTCCCATGACGCTGACAGATCCCGGTGTGATATCCAGGTATTCTTCCATATACTCTCCCTTCGCAAAAGAGAGTCTGGCTACTCCCAGCTGTTTGGAAAGGTCTTTTGTTTTGAATTTTTTTCCTCCGGGCATCATGAGAAGATAGAAATCTGTTTCCTGGCGATTGCACAGAAACAGATTCTTGCAAGTCATGGCATTCAAAACTTTATCGATTTCTTCACAGGCTTCCATGGTCATCGCCGCTTCATGATCCACCCGCTCATATGAAACATTCAGTTTTTCCAGCAGGTCATAGACCCGCAGCTCCTTAGGCAGTCGTCCTTCTGTATTCTCCGGACGTCCCTGTTGCAATTTCATACAGTTGCTCCTTTTCAGTTTTTTCAGTATCTTTATCTGTAAATACTTAAGTCAGATCTCGCAAGACTCATCACATGATTCTGATCAATCCAAATCTTTGAAGTGGAATTCTTTTTTGCCGGTGGCGTAATCTCCCACAATCTGTCCCGTTCCATAAAGTTTGTATTTGTAAGTCACAAGGCCTTCCAGACCAACCGGACCTCTGGCATGAATTTTGCTTGTACTGATTCCAACCTCTGCCCCGAAGCCATAACGGAATCCATCGGCAAATCGTGTGGAACAGTTCTGATATACCCCCGCAGAATCCACCAGATTCATGAAGTACTCTGCTGTTTTTGCATTTTCTGTCATGATACTGTCTGTATGATGAGATCCATAGCGATTGATATGTCTGATCGCCTCATCCACGTCGTCTACAAGTTTCACAGACACGATGAGATCCAGATACTCTCTGAACTCACTTTCTTCCACAGTCTCCCCGGCAATCAGATCGGTTACTTCTTTGGTGCCTCGAATTTGAACTCCCGCATCCGTCAGCTTCTCAGAGAGAAGAGGCAGAAATTCTTTTGCAATGGAGCGGTGAATCAAAAGGGTCTCTACTGCATTACATGCCGCTGTGTACTGGGTCTTTGCATCCACAAGGATCGGAAGTGTTTTCGCAAAGTCTGCATCCTGATCCACGTAAATATGGCAGACACCATCTGCATGTCCCATTACCGGAATCTTCGTGTGATCCATGATGTAACGCACGAACTTGTTAGATCCTCTTGGAATCAGCAGATCCACACAGTCGTCACATTCCAGAAGTTCATCGATTTCGTTGTGCTGCTCCGCCTGAATCATGCAATGTTCCGGAAGTCCTGCTGCCACTGCCGTCTCATAAATCAGACGAAACAGAATTCGATTCGTGTTTGCTGTTTCCTTTCCGCCTTTCAGCACCGCACAGTTTCCGCTCTTCAGACACAGAGAGGAAATCTGTACGAGTGCATCCGGTCGTGCCTCAAAAATCACTCCAATCACACCAATAGGACAGGAAATTCTTTTCAGGAGAAGACCCTCATCCAGTTCTCGATTCAGAGTTACTTTTCCAATAGGATCCGGCAGAGATACGAGCTGCTGAATTCCTTTAATTACATCATTCAGTTTTCCTTCATGGAATTTCAGGCGATGAATCACCGCTTCTGAAATCTCAGCCTCTTTGGCCGCCTCAAGATCCTTTGCATTTGCGGCAAAAATTTCTTCTGCGTGATTCTGCAGAGTATCGGCGATCGCCAGAAGCGCCTTGTTTCGCAGTTCTATGTCGGAAGCTGCCATGTAAGGAGCTGCACTTTTCATTTTTCGCACTTCTTCTCTGATATTCATAGGTCTCTCATCCTTTCTATATATAATATATCATTCTCATCCAATAACTTTGTGACGCAGCCATCTTCCGGAGCGGAACCGGATCGTAAATATCACAGCTCTAACAGCCCAGTCAGATGCCATTCCAATCCACACGGCAATAGGACCAAATCCAAAAAATCGAATCAGACAGACTGCAATAACTACTCGGCACAGCCACATCGTCAGGCTGGAGGTTATCATAGAAAATCTGACATCTCCTGCTGCCCTCATACCGTACACCGGAACAAAGGACAATGTCCATACAAAGGGTTTGGTCAGTGTCACAAACACAATCATAGCCCAACACATTTCTGCGGCTTTCGGTTCCATTCCCGCAAGTACCATGACCGGTTTCGCTGCCGCAAACACAATAAGACAGCTCGTCGTAACTGCAATTTCCGCGATCCCTGTTAATTTCACAACATAGTATTTGGCCTCTTCTTCCTTACCCGCGCCGATGCACTGCCCGACTACCGTCATAAGGCCGATTCCAATGCCGATTCCTGCAATTCCATTCAGGTTCTCCAGAATAATGGTCATTGCATTGGCGGCAATCGCCGTTGTTCCAAGAGTCGACACACTTGACTGGATCGCCAGCTTTCCAAATTGAAACATTCCGTTCTCAATTCCGGAAGGAACTCCGATTGCCAGGATGCGAAGAATCATTTTGAAATCCGGTCGAATGGTCAGATAATCTTTCACGACAATGACCTGTTTGGGCTTACGCAGACAGACAAGAAGAATGACTGCGTTCAGAGCTCTGGACAAAAGTGTTGCCAGAGCCGCACCCATAACACCCCAGTGGAATACAAAAATAAAAATCGCATTTCCGACAATATTCACGAGGTTTGCAATAACCGAAACAATCATCGGGAACCGGCTGTTTCCTGCTGCCCGGTAAAAAGATCCTCCCGCTTCAAACAAGGCAATAAAAGGAAAGGACGCCGCTGTCAGCGCAAAATATACGGAAGAATAATTCATAACTTTCGGTTCCACCTGCCCAAATACCAGATGGAGAAGAGGCTGTCTCAGAAGAATACACACCGCTCCGATCGAAAATGAAATGATAAAAATTGAGAAGAACAGCTGTCTGGCCGCTTCGTTTGCCTTTTTGTGATCCTGAAATCCGATATACTGGGAACAGATAATCGTTCCTCCTGCCGCCAGTGCGGCAAATACCTGAATCACCAGCACATTTATGGAATCCGTCAATGACACTGCAGAAATCGCCGCACTGCCAACTCTGGAAACCATCATGGTATCGATCATTCCCATAAGGGATGTCAGAAGCTGCTGAATTACCAGGGGAACCAGCAGGTTTTTGATATCACGATTGGAAAAAGAAAGGTTCTGCCAGTCGATTTTCGAGGAATCATATAATCTTGATGTAAGTTTCTTTGTAATGGTACTCATGAGTCAACTCTCTTTTCTACAAACCATATACATTTTGTTAGAATTTTAAGAGCAGGAATTATGGATGTGTTTTTCCTACTCTTCTCATTCTTGTTATTTCGGATTCATCTCAGAGTTCGGCAGAAGAAAGTTGCTTCGCAACTGCCGAACTCGCGCGCGAATCTTCTTACGAGATTCGCGATTTAATTACAATCATAGCACGGGGACATCCCCCAGTAAAGCGAACATTCGCCATCCGCTCTGCTGCTTACTCATAACCGAATAACAGCTTCACAATTTATCGTTTATATCCCAAGGGGCTTCAGTTCCTTCCGAGCCTGTGCCATTCTCTCCTCAAACAAAAGGTAGAAATCTTTTTTGCCCGGATATGGATTGACATAAAACAGCTGCAAAAGATATCTCTGAACCTGTTCCTGACTTCGTTCTGTGAGCAGATCAAGTTTCTGAGACACTTCTTTTCTGAACTGATGCCATGTCCAAACAAAGGCTTCATATCTTTGCAGATCCGGAGTGTCCAGCCATTCCTTCAGGCGTGCTTCGCATGGAGTTCCTTTTCCGGTGCATTCTCCTTTCTGAAGGAAATACCGAAATCCATCCTCTGTATAATAACGCGCCATCGGAAACAGACGACATACCCCCGGGCGAAACGCATGTATGCTGCAGCGCTTCTCCTGATCCAGAAATGGACATCCATCTTCTCTTCCTGAATTTTCCTCATCCTGTACCATAAGATTCGGAAGAATGAAACCATCCACTAGCCGGATTTCGATTTCTTTCTCAATCATTTCTTCAAAACTTTTGTGAAGTCCTCTGGTGAGACGGCACATATCATACGGATCAAGAATAATGGAATCCCCCGTATGAATACAGCAGTCAGCACAACCGGCACATCCTTCGGACCCAACCGGGACCAGATCCTCAAGTTCATAGAACCTGCCGTCCCAGAGTTCCTCCAAACTTTCCTCTCTCTTCAAATTCAACGCTCCTTTTGAATCTATTATATTTTCCCTGGAAAGAAAAGGCTGCGAACCTGCCCGGTCACAGCCTTTTTTCTTATGTGTAATTCCATCCAACTCTGCAGCAGACCAGAACCCCTGATTATTCTTCCTCACTCTTCTTATACGTTGGCATTGGCATTAATTTGTGCAGATTTCTCACATGAAGTCGATCAATTTTTTCCTTTGAAACCGGATTCTCGCAAACTCCTGTGGCGAGATACTCATCCAGCTCTGCGTAAGTGAATCCAAGTTTATCCTCATCAGTCATTCCGCTGAGTCCATCAGAAGGTGCTTTGTGTACCAGACTCTGCGGAAGGCCCAGGACATCTCCCAACTGACGAACCTCTTCTACGGTAAATGCTGCCATAGGACTGAAATCGCCTGCCGCATCACCAAACTTTGTAGAATATCCCACATAATCCTCGGAACGATTGCAGGTGTTTACAACCAATCCACCTGTCGGCAGAGACTGGGCAACTGCGTAAAGAACGCTCATACGAATACGTGGAGGGAAGTTGATTTTTGCTTCTCCCAGAAGACCTTCTTTACCTGTGATTTCCTGAAATGCAGGAAGATTGGAAAATGTATTCAAATAAGCTCCCGTAATATCTTTGATATTCACTTCCATGCTCTTAATTCCGAGATGGTTAATCAGCTCGTAGCTGTCAGAAATATCTTTCTGATCTCCATCGGGCATCGTAACTCCGATGACGCGATCCGCTCCAAGTGCTTCCTTGCAAAAAGCTGCCGCTACACTGGAATCTTTGCCTCCGGAAATTCCGATGACTGCACAGCCATTCGGAACACTGTTTTTGAAATAATCCCGGATCCACTCAATGACACGCTGTTTCGTTGCTTCTGGATTTTTTAACATAATAAACTCCTCCTATTGTTAACTCTACTGTACATCTTCTCAAAATAAATATATACATTCTAACTATTCAGGAGACTCACAGAATATCCACATAGGCGTCATGCTTGCATGTATGACTATATGAATTTTTCTGAAGCATCCTCGAGGTATCAGTACCCTCTTTCCCTGAAGCTTCCTTCGGATATTACTTCCTGTCGTTTGACATCCATGCCTTCTATTCGTATAAAACGCTGCTGATCCAGATAATAGACCAGTTCATCTATCTTCTCTTCTGTTCCTTGCACTTCCATTTCAACAGAACCATCATACAGATTCTCCACCCAGCCGGTCAGTCCCAGCTGCCTGGCTTTGTTTACTGCATAGAATCGGAATCCAACACCCTGTACACGTCCATAAAATATAATGTGTTTTCTGATCATCTTTGCACCTCATGAGGCAAGCAGATTTTGTGAAGCTTCCTATCGTTTTAA
>JAUNAE010000242.1 GCA_030527765.1 Eubacteriales bacterium | reverse complement strand
AAAGAGCGAAAAAAGCAGTTAGATACTGATATATGGATTATTGTAATTGTTTCGGTGGCAGTTCTTGTACTTTATAGTATGTTCAATACTCAAATCAATAAAATTATATCGGATTCATCTATAAGCATTGTTTTGCGAGTGCTTTTCATTGGTGGAGTTTTTCAGTTTGGCCTCGCCGGACTCGGAATAACGATTGTCAGTATTTTAAGAAAAGAAAATTTCATCGGGTATGGTTTGAGTTTCAAAAACCTCTGGTTGACGATTGGCCTTTCGGTGCTATGTTGTGTTCCTGATTTTATTTATAATTATATTTCAGGGAATATACATGGATGGCTTCCATTTTCATCTGTAAATACAACTGCAGAAGTAATAGCCAGTGCTTTTCCAAGCAATGTTTTGGGGATGTTAATTACAGCAATTTGCTGGGGATTTTTTGAAGGATTCAATTATGTTGTGATTGCAGATAAGTTAAATGAAAGATATCCTTCCAAGCATAAATATTTTGATTGGGGCGCTTTAGTTTGTGCGGTGATGTGTATTCTAATTCATGGCGTAATTGGAGTTACGCCTGAAGCATTGATTGAAATGTTCTGTATCATGTTTTTGATATATGGAATGCTTATTGTTCGCAAAATCACAGGAAATGCATGGGGATGTGTATTGATCTTTCTGCTCTATTGGAATGCGATATAGATTTCATTTTTATGAGAGCGTGAACTCAGCGACAGATCGAAAGATTGGAGGATTTACAATGTCGGCTTTGTCTGAAGCACATTTTCACTGATGTCCCAATTTGACGCGAAAAACCCTTAGTAGTAAGGCATTCCGTTTTACTACCATTTTTACTACTAAGCACTGTCCACAATTTGCTAAATCTCGCTATATTTTGCCGCATTTCTGCAAAAATGTAGCTTTTCATAAAAATCCCGGAATCCCGCGCAAAATGCGGCTTTATCCGGCATAAGGAGGTATATTATGACGCCTATTCGCGTACTTTTCGTTTGCCACGGCAGCACTTTAGCCAGTCGCGATAAGTACCGTAAAATCAAGGGTTTTAATATTGCATGATGGCGTCGTACCCCCATCGTACCCCTATAGAATGACATTTGATACCAGAAATGGATCGCCCGATAACAAGAAAGCAGACGGAAATTGAAGTGATTTCTGTCTGCTTTTTATATAGCTTTGCCATGCAGTATACGCTGCCCGACTCTCTATAGCGATACCGGTACATATTCTGGTTGAATGCCGCTGATATTATTGATTGGTATAGAGCTGTCTTACGATGCCAAGAAACAATTTTGTTGCCTCGTTAGGTTCTTTAGCTGAAATAATTCCATAAGGCAAAGTGTACGGAACTTTGAGCGGGATTGTGACAAGAGACGGATGAATATCCTTCCATCCATCTAAGGTAAGCAGTAGATTTCCATCTTCTTCACATTGGTTAAATGTGTTCACATTATAATGTCTGGGAGCATCTTCGAGAGCAATCTCGGGATGCTCATTTTCTATGTCGTCCCGGATATGGTCGTTCATCGGACTATGTCCCCTGGGCATGATCATCAACTTTTCACCATGCAGATCTTCGTAGGAAAGAAATTTCTTCTCTGCCAATGGGTGACCAAGAGGCATGGCAACTGCAAAATGATAATCAGAAATATGTAAAAAGCTAAGATTTCCCCACTCGGATACACCGAATGCGCCGGCAATGACATCGATACTTCCTGTACCGAGTACTTCTTCCTCCGTTTCCATACTATCTTCGAAAGGAACAATTCTTAGCTTGAACTGTGGGTAAGAGCTACTGACCTTGTTCCAAAGCTCAATTAGAGTTTTACTCGGGTACAGCATGGATGAACCAAGACGAATGGTATATTGTTCTTTCAGCTGTCGTGTATAAGCACGACCGATGGCCTGTTCCGAATAGCGCAGCATAAACTTCGCGTCTTCGTAAAGAGATTCACCGGCTTCTGTCATCTTAATACCGTGATTGGTGCGGACTAGCAGTGGAAGTCCGATATGAGCTTCCAGCTGATTCATTTGCTTCATGACTGCTGTTGATGAGAGAAAAAGCTGTTCTCCGGCCTTAGAAAAGCTCCCTGTATCCACAACAATAATAAATGATTTGATTAATGGATTGATCAAAAAACCATCTCCTTTGCATAAACTTCTAGTTGATGCCATATTAACCAATCGATACTTCCGTGTCAAGTGGTGAGCACATATACTGATAACAGAAGAAAGAGATATGAAGTGAGGGCTCTATATGAGCACAGCTCATATATTGGAATGAGCCCGAACGACTTGGCAGGTGATTTACGGAGTAAAGCGCGTGCCGTTACCGAAATACAGAAAGGGATGATTGTGACCGTGCAGACTGTGAAATTAAACAACGGCATGGATATGCCGATTCTCGGATTAGGGACAATGCGTGTAAAAAATCTGGATGAAGTAATTCCGGAAGCTGTGGATGCAGGGTATCGGCTGATAGATACGGCAGCAAATTATGATAACGAAATCGAGGTGGGTAATGCCATCAGGAAATGCAGTGTGGGCCGCGAGGAATTGTTCATTACATCGAAACTTCAGATTCAGACAGACGGATATAACGGAACAATCCGTGCATTGGAGGATTCTCTTCGAAATCTGCAGCTCGATTATGTCGATCTCTACCTGATCCATCAGCCTTATGGAGATATATATGGAGAGTGGCGAGCACTGGAAAAACTTCAAAAGGATGGAAAGATTCGAGCAATCGGTGTATCAAATTTTGAACCGTTTAGACTGATGGATCTGATGCTGCATAACGATGTAAAACCGGTAGTGAATCAGATTGAAGTCCATCCATGGTTTCAACAGGAAAAGGAACATAACTTCCATCAGGTAAACGGAATTCAGACTGAGGCTTGGGCTCCATTTGCAGAAAATAAAGATAATCTGTTTAGTCATCCGCTTCTTCAGGGATTTGCACAGAAATACCATAAGAGTGTTCAGCAGATTATCCTTCGATGGGTAACACAGAGAGGAATCGTGGCAATTCCAAGAACCTCTAGTGTAGAACATGTGAAAGATAATCTCGATATTTTCGACTTCACTCTGACTCCAGCAGAAATGTGTGCGGTTCAGGCACTGGAGACTGGAAAGACGGTATTCCTGGATCACTTGGATCCGGAAATTGTGAAAATGCTGTCCACTGCAGTGGCAAGTCCTTATGATACAAAGTTTAAGCGTCCCAGTCACGACGATTGGTCGAAACAAAGAGATTCGATGAAACAGTAATACAAAGATAAGAAAAGGAGATAGAAATCATGATTCAGAATTTACAGGATACTTATACATTAGCAAACGGAGTAAAGATGCCGGGATTTGGCTTTGGGGTTTGGCAGACACCGCAGAATGTAACTGCAAAGGTTGTGAAAGCAGCATTGAAAGCAGGATACAGGAATATTGATACAGCAGCCGCTTATGGAAACGAGAAAGAAGTCGGAGAGGGAATCCGTCTGGCCATGGCAGAGTATGGAATCAAGCGAGAAGAGATCTTTGTCAGCACAAAGCTCTGGAATGATCATCGAGGATATGAGCTTGCTAAAGAAGCCATCGAAACCTCCCTTGCAAACTTAGACATCGGCTATATTGACTGCTATATGCTTCACTGGCCGGCAGTTGCAAAGTGGCATGATGACTGGAGAGAAATCAACGCAGATACCTGGCGTGCGTGCGAAGAATACTATGACAAGGGTCTTATTAAATCTCTGGGAGTTGCGAACTATCTTGCACATCATGTAGAAGCCCTCATGGGAGATGTTCGAATTGCACCGATGGTGAATCAAATTGAATATCATCCGGGATTTGGACAGATTGAGAGTACAAAGTTCTGTCAGGAGCACGGAATTGTCGTACAGGCCTGGAGTCCTCTTGGAACCGGAGATGTATTGAAGAACGCAGAGCTTACAAGAATTGCAGAAAAATACGGAAAGAGTACAGCTCAGATCTGTCTGCGCTGGCTGATCCAGAAGGATATTGTACCGCTTCCAAAGTCCACACACGAAGCTCGTATCATCGCGAACACTGAGGTGTTTGATTTCATGATTTCGGATGAAGATATGAAGGCAATCGATGCAATCCCTTACTGTGGTGGAATGCGATTTGACCCGGAAAGTGCAAAGTCATAAAAGAAGAGGTGACAAACATGAATATTTTACTTTTAGGAGCAACAGGATTAACAGGTAAGGCTCTCACCGAAAAAATTTTAAAGGATATTCCAGAGGCGAAATTAACCCTGTTTGCAAGAAGCGCGGATGAATTGAGCATAAATTCAGAAAAAGTAAGAATTGCGAAAGGCAATGCGGAAAATAAAGATGATTTGAGGGCTGTGATGCTGGAGCAGGATATCGTATATTGTGCGATTTCTGGGGATACACTTCCGACGATTGCGGAGAATATCATCTCTGTGATGAAAGATAATAATGTGAAACGTTTGATATTCACAGGAGCAGTTGGAATTTACGATGATATACCTGCATCGACCGGAGGCGATATCCATAATGTTAGTCATGAACCATTGCAGGTACCTAATCGAAAGGGAGCAGATCTTGTTGAAGCGAGTGGTTTAGAATTTACCATTTTAAGACCCGGTTTTTTAAGAACGGGAGATGAAAATGATTATGTTATTACAGGTAAAGGCGAGATGGCAAAGGGATACATTACAACATTACAATCCGTATTAAAAATTGCGACTGATATTATCAAAAAACCAGAACTATATTTGTATGAGAGTATCAGTATTACGAAAAATATGATGGATGAGCAACAGAAGTAAATCAAAGGAAAGGTGGACATGAAAATGGAAATGATAAAGTTAAACAACGGGATCGAGATGCCAATCTTAGGATATGGAACATTTCAGGTAACAGATCCAAAAGTATGTGAGGACAGTGTGGCATTTGCACTTCAGAACGGATATCGGCTGATCGATACTGCGCAGGCTTACGGAAATGAGGAAGCAGTTGGAGCAGGTATTAAGAAAAGTGGTGTGTCCAGAGAAGAGATTTTTCTTACGACAAAGGTATGGTTTCATTCCTACGAATCGGGAGATTGCAGGAAGAGCGTATTAGAGTCTATGCAAAAGCTTGGTGTGGATTATCTTGATATGGTTCTTCTTCACTGGCCGTTTGGGAATACATACGCGGCTTGGAGAGATCTGGAAAAATTATACGAAGAAGGGAAGATTCGTGCGATTGGAATTTCCAATTTTGATCCGGATCGAATGATTGATTTTATAAAATTCAATAAGTTTGTTCCTGCGATTAACCAGATTGAGACACATCTGTTCTGTCAGAGACAGGAAGAACATGAATGGATGGACAAGTATAAGGTGTCGCACCAGGCATATGCTCCGCTTGGTCAGGGTCATGCTAATGAAATGTTTGAAAAGAATGAAGTAAAGGCAATTGCAGCAAAATATGGAAAAACACCTGCACAGGTATTACTTCGCTTCCTGACACAGTGTGGTGTGGCAGTCATTCCAAAATCTGTTCATGAAGAAAGAATCAAAGAGAATATTAACATCTTTGATTTCACGATGACCGAGGAAGAACTGAACAGTTTAAGAGCACTCGATACAGCAGAGCCTATGATTGGTAAGGCGGAATCGCCGGAAACAGTAGAGTTTGCGATGACATGGTAAATATACAGAACGAATTGTGAAAGGAAGGAGGAACTTTGATGTTTACTAATCAGGATTTGAAGAATATGATTGTTCCTCTTTTTCTGGAACAGCTTCTGATGGCACTTGTTGGAATCGCTGATGTATTTATCATTGGTTTCGTGGGAGAAGCAGCAGTA
>JAUNAE010000012.1 GCA_030527765.1 Eubacteriales bacterium | reverse complement strand
AAATTGTGGTGAAACGACAAAATGAGCCGTTTCAGGGGTTTGGGTTTCGAATTTTATTATGGCATTTTTCAATAGCAGTGTAACCGTATTACAGACTCTCGTTATCGCATTAGGCGCAGGCCTCGGAATCTGGGGCGCAATCAACCTTCTTGAAGGATATGGAAATGACAATCCGGGCTCTAAGTCCCAGGGTATGAAGCAGCTCATGGCTGGTGGCGGTGTTGCCCTTATCGGCACTACCCTTGTTCCTCTTCTTTCCGGCCTCTTCGGTTAATTCGGAGGTAGCACATGGAACACATACTCGAACAGATTACAGACTGGCTGAAAACCATGCTGGTCGCCGGTGTCATGGATAATCTTTCGGGGATGTTTGATTCGGTCAATGCACAGGTTGGAGACATTGCAGTACAGGTAGGTACTACCCCGGCGGCTTTTTCGCCGGGGGTTTTTAGTATGATCCGAAATGTCTCGGAGACAGTGATCGTCCCCATTGCTGGAATGGTCCTGACCTTCATCGCCTGCTGGGAACTGATTCAGATGATTATTGATCACAATAATCTTGCCAATTTTGAAACCTGGATCTTTTTCAAATGGATCTTTAAAACTTATGTAGCTGTTATGCTGATCACAAATTGCTTCAACATTACTATGGCGGTATTTGATGTGGCACAGCATGTTATCAGTTCAAGCGGAGGATTGATCGCCGGAGACACGGCGGTGGATGCCTCCGCTTTAGCTGCTTTAGAGGAAACAGTAGCAGAAATGGATATCGGACCGCTTCTTGGTCTATATATCCAGACCTTTCTGGTCGGCATCACCATGTGGGTATTATCAAAGCTGATCTTTGTCATCGTTATGGGACGAATGCTGGAGATCTATCTGGTGACTAGTCTGGCGCCGATTCCATTTTCCACCTTTGGAAACAGGGAGCAGAGCCAGGTAGGACAGAATTATCTCCGTTCCCTGATGGCTCTTGGCTTCCAGGGATTTCTGATCATGATCGTGGTCGGTATCTATGCGGTGCTGATCCAGACAGTATCTATTACTGATGACATTATCATGTCCATCTGGACGGTATTTGGTTATACCGTTCTGCTCTGCTTTACTTTATTCAAGACCGGCGCACTCAGCAAATCTGTGCTGGCAGCTCACTAGAAGGAGGTTCAAATGGCCTATATTTCCGTTCCACGCGATTTAAGCAAAATCAAGACCAAGGTTTTATTTAATCTGACCAAAAGGCAGCTTGTCTGCTTTGGATTGGCGGCACTGATCGGAGTGCCGTCTTTCTTTTTGCTCAAAAGTACCGTGAATACCAGTCTGGCAGCTCTGGGCATGATGTTCGTCATGCTCCCTTTCTTTTTCCTTGGTATGTATGAAAAGGATGGCATGCCCTGTGAGGTACTGGTAAAGCATTTTATCCAGGCGAAGTTCATCAGACCGAAGACTCGTCCCTATCAGACCAATAATGATTATGCCATGCTGATCCGTCAGTCAGCGGCGGAAAAAGAGATCAAACAGATTATGCAGAAGAATAAGCCTGTTAGAAAGGAGGCAGGAAAAGTTGTTCACTCAGGTAAAGAACCTGTTTCTTAAGCTTTTAGGTAAGAATCCGGATGATTTGGATAATTACAAGGTTCCTAAGAACCTGTCCAGAAAGGAACAGAAACAGATTCGAGAAATTATTGAAAAAGTGCGAGGCGACGACGGGGTTCCCAGAACAGCCCAGCAGTCGATCCCTTTCCAGCGCATGTTCCCGGATGGCATCTGCCGTGTCAGGGACAATTACTATACAAAGACCATTCAGTTTCAGGATATCAATTACCAGCTTGCCCAGAAGGAGGATAAATCTGCCATCTTCGACGAATGGTGCGGTTTCCTGAACTTTTTTGACAGTTCCATTCACTTTGAACTGTCCTTTATGAACATGGCAACGGATGCGGATGCATTTGAAAAAAGCACAAGGATTCCTCTCCGTAAGGATTCCTTTGATAATATCCGTGCCGAGTACAGCCAGATGTTAAAGACCCAGCTGGAGCGAGGTAATAACGGTCTGACCAAGACCAAGTATATTACCTTCGGTATTGAGGCAGAATCCCTGCGTAATGCCAAGCCGCGTCTTGAACATGTGCAGACAGACCTGCTCAATAACTTCCGACGTCTTGGTGCGGCAGCCAAGGCACTGGATGGAAAAGAGCGCCTGCAGCTGATGCACAGCATGTTCCATATGGGAGATAAGGAGAAGTTCCATTTCGACTGGAAGTGGCTTCCTCAGAGCGGTCTTTCCGTTAAGGACTTTATCGCCCCTTCCTCATTTTCCTTCCCTGGAGGCAGGACATTTGCCATGGGTTCCATGCATGGTGCCATGAGTTATCTGGCGATTACGGCATCCGATATCTCAGACCAGTTCCTGAAGGATTTCCTTGAGATGGATTCCAGCCAGGTCATCTCCATGCATATCCAGTCTGTGGACCAGACCTCTGCCATCAAGCAGGTTAAGCATATCATCACAGAGCTCGATAGAAGTAAGATTGAGGAGCAGAAACGAGCGGTAAGATCCGGATATGATATGGATATTCTTCCTTCTGACCTTGCCACCTATGGAAATGATGCCAAATCACTTCTTAAGGAACTGCAGAGTCAGAATGAGCGTATGTTCCTCCTGACCTTTATGATCATGAATACCGGTAAGACGGAGCAGGAACTGGAGAATAACATCTTCCAGGCTTCCAGTATTGCCCAGAAGCATAACTGCAACTTAGTGAGACTGGACTTCCAGCAGGAACAGGCCCTGATGTCATCCCTTCCTCTGGCCCAGAATCTGGTTCCGATCCAGAGGGCGCTGACTACATCCAGTACAGCAATCTTTGTACCTTTTACCACACAGGAGTTATTCCAGGATGGCCCGGAAGCCCTCTATTGTGGTTTAAATGCCCTGTCCAACAACCTGATCATGGTAGACCGTAAGCTCTTAAAGAATCCGAATGGTCTGATCCTTGGTACTCCTGGTTCAGGTAAATCCTTCTCTGCCAAGAGGGAAATGCTCAATGCCTTTGTTGTAACTACAGATGATATCATCGTCTGTGATCCCGAGTCAGAGTACACAGCCCTGGTCAATAAGCTGAAGGGACAGGTTATTAAGATCAGTCCTTCCAGCAGCCAGTATATCAACCCTATGGATATCAATGAATCTTACTCTGAAGAGGATGATCCTACCAGCTTAAAATCAGACTTTATCCTGTCTCTTTGTGAGCTGGTTGTAGGTGGTAAGGACGGTCTGCTTCCTGTTGAAAAGACCGTTATCGACCGTTGTGTTCATCAGATCTATCAGAAATACTTCGAGGATCCGGTACCGGAGAAGATGCCGATTCTGGAAGATCTCTACAATGCCCTTCTTCTTCAGGAAGAAAAGGAAGCTCGACATGTGGCAACCGCCCTTGAAATCTATGTTAAAGGTTCCCTGAACCTCTTCAATCACAGAACCAACGTAGATATTAATAACCGAATTGTCTGCTATGACATCAAGGAATTAGGCAAACAGCTGAAGAAAATAGGCATGATTGTTGTGCAGGATCAGGTCTGGGGCCGTGTAACCGCTAACCGTTCTGCAGGTAAGACTACCCGTTATTATATGGATGAGTTCCATCTGCTTCTGAAGGAGGAACAGACAGCAGCCTACTCCGTTGAGATCTGGAAGCGATTCCGTAAATGGGGCGGTATTCCGACCGGAATTACCCAGAACGTGAAAGATCTGTTGGCCTCCAGGGAAGTGGCAAACATCTTCGAGAACTCTGATTATATCTATATGTTGAATCAGGCCGCCGGAGACCGACAGATTCTTGCAAACCAGTTAAATATCTCGCCTCATCAGTTATCTTATGTAACCCATTCCGGTGAAGGTGAAGGACTTCTCTTCTATGGTAATGTAGTACTTCCGTTCGTGGATCATTTCCCTACTGATCTGGAACTGTATAAAGTGCTCACCACCAAATTGTCTGAGGTTACCCCGCTGAAGGCATCATAAAGGAGGGGCCGGATGGACAGAAAATCAACCAGACTTCAGTTTAGTAAGGAAGAACTAGAGAATTCTGCTGTCAGTAAGGCAGCCTCTAGGGCAGAAAAAGCAGCGGACAAGGCAGACCGTGCCAAGGCGAAGCTTCCTGCGGATCAGGTTAAGACCAAGGGAAGCAAGAAGCTTAGGTATGAGGAAGATATGGCCAGTGAAAGGGAGGCCCAGCTTCGTTTCGGTAAGAAGGAGGTTTCAGAGAAGGAAGCTATCGGATCTGAGAAGCTGAAGGGCAAGTCTGAAAGCAAGCTGAAGCATAGTGCTTCTGCCAGTGAAAAGGCATTTTCCAGAGATGGCTACGGTAATGATAATAATAGGGAAGCACGAAAGTCTGGCTCCAGAAAAGGAACCTCTAAGGCTGCAAATTCATCCGATTCCCTTGTAAGGGAAGGAAATAAGCCTGACCGCGTTGCCACATCTACGGATGATTTCGATATGGATGTCGGTAAGGAAAGGCAGTTTACCAGAAACCGAAAGACGGCAGCTAAGAATGCCCAGAATGAAAAATCCGGTGCCAAATCTGCTAATTCAGCAAAAGGAACTGCAAGTGCGGCTAAGGCCGAAGCAGGTGCAACCGCTTCGGAAACACCTAAGGTACTGAAAGCAAGCAGGAAGCTGATGGATGAGCCTTCATCGGCAGCACGAACGGCCTCTCATCTGAAGTTTTCAGATAAGAATGAGGTGGTGAAAAATCCCCGGCTGAAAGGCCGTCCTGTAACCAATACGGCTGGAACTGCCTTGAGTGGTGCTGTCCATAAGACAATCAGCAACAGCAATGAAGATGATAATGAAGCTGTAAATGCTGTCCAGTTAGCATCCGAAGCAGCCGAAGGTACTTCCCGTCTGGCATCCGATGCCAGTTACAGCAAGAAGATGCGTGATTATGATAAGGCTGTCCGTCTGGATCAGAAGGCTGACCAGGCTAACCTGAAGGCTTTATATGAAGCTGATCAGTCAAAAAATCCTGAGAAGTATTCAAATCCAATATCCAAATGGCAGCAGAAAAGACAGATCAAGAAGGAATATGAGGCAGCCAGAGCTGCCGCAAGCTTCCGTGAATCTGCTGGAGGTGCAGAGGCAGCTGGTAGCACAGCTAAGTCTACCGCAAGTGGAGGCAAAAACCTGATTCAGCGGTTGAAGGATTTTGCAGTGGAGCACAGCGGTTTCATCAAGATTATGTTATTGCTTCTGTTGTTGGTTATGTTCATGACCACCATGCTGCAGTCCTGCTCTACCATGTTTACAGGAGCTCTTACCACAGTAACTGCAACATCTTGGCCTTCCGATGATATCGATATTTCTAAGGCTGAGGCCTATTATGTGAAGCTGGAATGTGAGCTTCGTAAAAAGATTGATAAGGTTCCGGATACACATTCGGGAAGCGATGAATACAATTATGACTTAGCGGATATTGGTCATGACCCTTCGGTTCTGATCAGCTATCTCTCAGCAAGGTTTGGAGGCTTTAAATTCGCTGACGTAAAAGGTGAGATTGAACGCCTCTTTAACCTGCAGTATAACCTGTCAATTACTACCAGTACCGAAAACAGGGCAATAACCAAGACTGTAAACCGAGGGGAATCCCTTGGAAATGTGGTCACAAGCGGTTATTGTAACTGTTCTATCTGCTGTGGCAGATGGGCCGGCGGTGCAACAGCTTCCGGAGTCATGCCGACAGCAAATCATACTATTGCCGTAGATGCACATAATCCGACTGTACCTATGGGTACTGAGATTATCATGAACGGTGTCCTTTACAAAGTAGAGGATACGGGCAATTTTGACCAGTATGGTGTGGATTTCGACGTCTATTACGACAGCCACAGTGCTGCATCTGCCCATGGTCATAAAACCTGGGAAGCCTATTATGCAGGTGGTAGTGGCGAAGCTGTAACAGTAACAACCAATAGTAATGTAACGGCAACCACTGTAAAATTGACATCAAAGGATTTGGAAACCATCTGTAATCGTGAAATGACCGCAGAGGAAAAGGAAGTCTATGGTGTCTACCAGACAACTCATGGTAACAGAATGTTCTTCGGAACCCCTGTTCCTTATAAGTGGCATGAAAATATCCTGTATAATTACGGATATTATTATGATGCCATGGGCATGAGGGTCAAGGACTCTGATGATATGGTTCTGTCTCTTCCGGAGAATGTAAAGGTATTATCTGTGATGGATGGAACGGTAAAATCCGTATCTTCTGACAAGGTAGTTCTGGAGGATGAGCATGGCTATGAAATCAGCCTGTCCGGACTCAAGAATATTACTGTCGCAAGAGGTGATACAGTGGAAGTCGAACAGCAGATTGCAAAGGTAAATTCCAGCTTGAAGCTTACCATCTCCTTTAAGTACAGGGGAACCTACTTTAATCCTTACTTCTATATGGATACAGGTACTGCCGTGATTGCATCGCCGGCTATTGCCAGTGAGAAGGCAGCCGCATTAATTAATGAAGCAAAGAAGTATCTGGGTACGCCTTATGTATGGGGTGGTTACAGCCCGAGTGGTTTTGACTGTTCCGGATATGTAAGCTACTGCCTCACCCATTCAGGAGTAAAGAACACAGGACATCGTACAGCCAATGGCCTTCTGGCAATCAGCAGACGAATCCCGAAGGAACAGCTTCAGCCGGGTGATCTGGTATTTTTCCAGGGAACCTATGAAGTCGAAGGAGCTAGCCATATCGGAATCTACATCGGTTCCGGTCAGTATGGAGCTGCAACCTTCATTCACTGCGGTGACCCATGTCAGTACGGGAACCTCAACTCACAGTACTGGATCCAGCATTGGCTTACTGCCGGAAGAATCCTAGATTAATGGGTCTGGCGATTTACAAATAAGTTTTATAATTCATTTACAACATAGTTTTATAATTTTACAGCAACTGAAAATATGTATTTCTAATGGCATCTGTTCGTATCTGATCAGGTGCCTTTTTCAATAGGAGGAAAATCATGAGCGCAAAGCTTGATAAGATTGGCGCGGAAAGAGAAAAGGCGCGCCAGAAACGTGACGAATGGGATGCCAAGTACAAGGAACTTGACCGTAAGTATAAGGCACAGGAAAATGTGGAAATTCAGGATACGGTCCGTTCCTATAATCTGACACCAGACCAGCTTGCCAGATTTCTGGAATCTATGAAGAGCGACGATGGCAGTTTGAATATACCGGAATCCGGTTTCTTAGGAGAAAGTGAGGATGAATATCATGAAAATCAGGAATAAGATCGTAACCCTTATCATGACTCTTGTAATGAGTCTCAGTCTGATGCCTACGGTGGCATTTGCTTCCGACGGACAGTCTTCTAACGAGGAAGAAAGAGAGGTTGGTACTGCCACAGATGGTATTTCTATCAGTGTTGATGGCGAAGAAGTAGATCTGGAGGATATCCTTGGCGGTGAGATCGGTGACCAGCTGGCATCTATCTTTGGTTTAATGCTCTCCGGCTTAGAGGAATCTGAGGAAGGAGAACCACTGACTCCGGAAGGAAATCTGTCCCTGATTGATGATATTGGTAAGACAAGTGGCAAGGGCAAGCAGTTCCTTACTGTTGTTACCAAGACCGGTAACTATTTCTACATCATTATCGACCGTGATGCAGAGGGCGAAGGCACTGTGCATTTCCTGAATCAGGTAGATGAAGCTGACCTCTTCCATCTCTTGGATGAAGAAGCTCAGGAAGAATATATCGCCACTGTAACAGAGAAGGAAGAACCGGAGGTAGAGGAAACAGAGCCTATCGCTGATCCCGAACCCGAACCTGACCCGGAGCCGGAGAAGAAACTTATGAATATGAAGGGAATTCTTGGAGTATTGGCTCTTCTCGGATTAACTGCAGCCGGTGGTGGTTATTATGTAGTACAGAATGCAAAGAAGAAAAAGGCAGATAATAAGCCGGATCCAGATGCGGGATACGATGATGACGACGATGAGGCATATGATTCTGAGTATGCAGATTCTGATGAAGGTGCAGATGAAGAGCCGGAATATTATGACTCGGATGAGGATGATAATTAAGACAAGTTAGCTTAAGTCATTTCTCCTATATAGGTGGCTGGTTTTATGATAGAATACTCATATTAAACCAGCCACTGAAAAGGAAGTGTTGTCGATGCCTTATGCAGACTTTGTAAAAAGCTTTTATGACTGCATAAAAGAATATTCAAATTGTCCCGAGTTCTCTCTTGCTGTATTCGCCGAAGGTCCAACAGCATTAAAGGATGGATATTCCGGAAATCGTGAATATGCCATTCTTCGTAATAAATATGCCCGAGATTTCTTTGATGTAATGGAGAAGAATACTGATCTGCATGCCCCTTATAGAAACTCTCGTGTTTTGGAAAAATCAAGAATATATCCGGATCAGGTAAAGATTACCCATAGCTGTTATCCGAAAAATGTAAGTCGTTGGATGAAAGGAACTGTCAGTCGTAAGCAGCGATGTCGTGCAGATTACTGTGCGCTGATTTGGTGCTGGTATTCATCCTGGCTTGAAGAAATAAATCCTGAATTGGATAAAGATGCGCTGAGAGACAAACTTCTCAACATCTGCCACAAGTATTCAGAATACGGTGATTACTTCAGTATGGAAGTATTGTGGCATGCTAATTTCTTCGCCTATTGGAAAGCCTTAGGCCGAATCTGATTTGTCCTTGACGACGACGCTAAAATAAAAGAAAAGCGAAGTCGGAGGGATACAATATGTCAGAAGAATATTTCGATTTTGAAAATAACATGGTCAATTGCATTGACGCCACCCTTTACGTAAATCAATTGGATGAAGAGGTAATAGAACTGATTAAAGCTGAATATGGCTCTGTTGATGCATATGTAAAGGAATATCTTTGCAAATCTGATAATCAGGAAGATATTTGTCGATTATTCGAACGTCTTTCTTCCTGCAAACCTCGGGAACAGCTGTTTATTTGCCAAAGATTCGGTCTCATAGATGGAAAAGCTAAAACCTTAGATGAAATTGTAAAGATGTTTGGAATTACCAGAGACCGCGCACGTCAGATTGAAAGAAAATGTTTAAGGCCTGGTTGCAGACTTAAGAGAAGAAAGAGGCTGATAGATTTTCTTAATGATTAGACAAAAAATATAATGATAGCTTTAGCACTTGAAGAAAATACTTCAGGTGCTTTTTATTTGGAGGAAAAAGAAATGAGCAATGAAGAAAACATCCCTGTAATCACTGCTTCTGAGCTCCGCACAAGATTGCAGGAACTGGGTGATCATGTTATCCTCACCATCGTTTTAGAAGGAGATGATGAAGAAGATGCCAAAGAATAATCCCTTTGAATTGGACCGGGTTACCATTCGAATGGTTCGGGATAATGGAGGTCCGCTACTCAGTAACACACCACTGGATACTCCGACTAAGGTGGCAAAGCTACTTTATGATGAGATTTTTGCGGATTTAGACAGGGAGATCTTCGCTGTGATCAATCTGAAATCGAATCTGGCAGTTGCCGGTATGAAGGTTCTGGCTGTGGATTCGGACCAGAAGCTTCGCAATATGTATCCTTCTTCCGTAAATATCTGTAGCATGGGTTCCTTGAATGAATCTATCGTGCATCCAAGAGAAGTCCTAAAAAGCTCTATCCTCTCCAATGCCAATGCAGTTTTGCTGGCTCATTTTCATCCGTCCGGAAAGCTTGAGCCTAGCAGGGAGGATATTCAGGTTACTGACCGTTTGATTCAGGCCTATGACCTGATGGGAATATCGGTTGTGGACCATGTGATTCTGGGACCACAGGAACAGTATTATTCTTTCCATGAGAATGATATCCTGCCTTTGCCGGAGAACCGCTATACAACCATGCTGGACGATATTAAGTTTCCGGATCAAAGAGTTGCGGAGCCAAAATCAGCCTTGGAACGCCTGAAGGATGCCAGAGAGGAATCCGGCAGAAAGAAGGCTGAAGCCAAGGAACCCAAAAGAACATCTAAAAAGAAAATACAGGAAGAAGCTTTATAAGTCTGATGAATCGTAACGGGTGCATCAGGCTTTTTTTCATTTACAGGAAGTGAGGTGAGAAAGGTTGAATATATTTGATGCCGTTAAGGATGAACTCAGTACCAGGGATGTGGTGGAGTCCTATGGAATCCACGTTAAGCATAATGGTATGTGCTGCTGTCCTTTTCATGGGGACAAGAATCCCAGCATGATCGTAGATAAGAAGCATTTCCACTGCTTTGGCTGTGGAGAAAGTGGTGATGTGATCCAGTTTGTCGCTAAGTATTTTGATTTATCAAGATATGAAGCTGCCAAGAAGCTGTCTGAGGATTTCGGTGTCAGCTATGACAAATGGAAGCCGGAGAAGGATGAAAATGGCAAGACCGTAAAGCCCAAGCCAAGGCCGAAGTCACCGGAACAGATTTATCGTGAGACAGAGCATCATTTCTTTATGGTCTTATCCGATTACTATCATGTTCTCAAGGACTGGAAAGAGTCCTTGAAACCGAAAACGATGGATGAAGACTGGGATGACCGCTTTGCAGAAGCACTGGATAAGATTCCTTACCTTGAGATGGTAATGGATGAATTTCTGGCTTCTTCAAAGGAAGAACGCAAGGAAATGTTCTCTGCCTATAAGGGAACTATTGATAAATTCGAAGCAAGACTGGCCGAAATTCGGGAAATGCAACCGGTCTCCGTGCTGCAGAGAATCCGTGATTCACTTCCTGCTGAACCATCTGCTACTACTGTCAGGCCGGCAGCCTGCTTATGAAAGGAAACACAAATGAAGAATGAATATAAACTTGTTATAGCCGAGAAACCTTCAGTTGCTATGGCTTTGGCCAAGGTACTTGGTGCAGACCACAGAAATGATGGATATCTGGAGGGAAACGGCTATATCGTCAGCTGGTGTGTCGGTCATCTGGTAGAGCTGGCACCACCTGAATATTACAATGAAAACTTAGCCAAATGGAGATACGAAGATCTTCCTATCCTTCCACAGCATATGGATCAGGGATGGAGTTATCTGGTATCTCAGGCAACAGAAAAGCAGTTCTATGTACTGAATTCCCTTATGAAACGTGAGGATGTTACCGGTATAACCCTGGCAACCGACTCGGGCAGGGAAGGGGAACTTTTAGGCAGACTGGTCTATCACCAGTGTCATTGTACTAAGCCTATGGATCGTTTATGGATCTCATCCATGGAGGATAATGCCATTTTAGAAGGTTTCCAGAACCTGAAACCTTCCTCTGAATATGATGCTTTGTATGAAGCAGCCCTTTGTCGAGAGCGTGCCGACTGGATTGTCGGTATCAATGCTACTCGACTTTTTTCATGCCTTTATCACCAGACACTGCAGGTAGGCAGAGTTATGACTCCTACTCTGGCTATGGTTGTTCTCAGGGATGCGGAGATCAGAGCATTTCAGAGTCAGCCTTTCTATCGTATTCAGCTTGAACTGGGTGGATTTACCGTATCCAGCGAACGAATTATGGATAAGGCAGAGGCAGAAAGAGTATTTCAGATCTGTTCTAAGATTGGTGAGGTAAAGGTAATCCATATTGAGCGTAATGAACGCAAGGAAAAACCACCGGCACTATATGATCTGACTTCCCTTCAGAGAGAAGCTAACCGAGTGCTTGGATATTCTGCAAAACAGACTCTTGATTATGCCCAGGCATTATATGAGAAAAAGCTGATCACTTATCCGAGAACTGACAGCAGTTATCTTCCGGAAAGTATGGCTTCAGATCTTATTAGCAGGATTGAAGAGATTGCCTCTGAATATGGCATTGATCTGGAAGAGTTCGATGAGATTGCGGAGCATCTGGATGATCTGATGGATGATGAAGGCGTGACCGACCATCATGCCATTATCCCGACCAAGAGCTGTCTGGCGGCAGCCTTCGGGGAACTGCCAGAGGGTGAAAGGAATATCTGTATGCTGATCATTGCCAGATTTCTGGATGCTATTGCTGACTCCAGACAGATTGCAGAGACCACGGTAGAAGTAACCTGTGGTGATACCGTTTTTACCATCAAGGGCAAGGAAATCCTGAAAGAAGGCTGGAAGAAAATCGAGCGTAAGCTGATTGACTTCCGTGTGGAGTCGGATAAAAAGAAGGAGTCTGTTATCATTCCATCCCTGGAAGAAGGCATGGTTCTTCAGGTGCAGAATGCCACCGTCAAGGAAGGAAAGACAACACCGCCGAAGCGATATACCGAAGATACTCTTCTTTCTGCCATGGAAGCCGCCGGTCGTGTAGAAGTTCCAAAAGGATCTTCCTTAGGGGAACCGGAACGTAAGGGGCTTGGTACACCAGCCACAAGAGCCGGTATTATCGAAAAACTGGTAAGGATTGGTCTGATCGAACGCCGTGGTGAAAATAAGACCAAGTATCTGGTGGCATCTGATAAGGGAAATTCACTGATCACGGTTATGCCAGAACAGATTCAGTCTGCATCCATGACAGCAGATTGGGAATTAAAGCTGCTTCGTATAGAGCATGACCAGTATTCTTCAGAATCTTTTATGAATGAGATTGAAGATATGGTTGCAGATTTGGTGGCCAATTATGAGGTTATCGAGGATTCAGATGTACTTATGAACCAGAAGCATGTAATCGGTACCTGCCCCCACTGTGGTGGCGATGTTGCAGACAGCAAGAAGGGCTGGTTCTGCAGTAATAAGAAATGTGGCTTTGTCCTCTGGAAGGATAATGCTTTCTTCAGGAGTCTTGGAAAAACACTGACTGAGGATATGGCAGCAAAACTTCTCCGAGAAGGCAAGATTTATCTCAGCAACTGCAAGAGCAGGAAATCTGCACATACCTTCAATGCAACTATTCATCTGAAAACAGATGAAGAAGGTAAGGCTTCATTTACTCCGGAGTTTTCTTCTGGCAATAAGAAAAAGAAGGCGAAGGGAGGTTCTGGTTATGAGTAATTATGGACTGTCCCTGATAGAAAAGGAAACAATTCTTCTCTTCAATGAAGGCGAGAAGGAGGCATCCCTTTTTACTTATAATAAAGCCTTGATCCGCAGGATGAATGACCTCTGCCAGAACTATCCGGATGAAGTACGCCTGGATAGGGGCAATGGAGCCGATGGATATTTCTACACCCTTCCGAAGAAATGGTTCAAGATTGAGCCTCCACGAATACCATCGGAAGCCCAGCTGGCTTCCTTGAAGAGAATGCGTGAGAAAAAAGCTGAACTTCAGAATCAGAAGGAGGAACGTGCCTGATGGAGAAACAGAAAACCTATCCTTCTCAGTATGAGAAGGTCAAACAGATCAGTGAGCAGCTGGAACAGGGCATCCTTAATCTCTTTGATAATGATGAGAACTTCCGTCAGTGGCTGGATACCTGCAGCAAGTTCCATAATTATTCTTTGAACAATACCTTGCTGATTGCTATGCAGAGGCCAGATGCCACTGCGGTTGCCGGCATGACGACTTGGAATAAGATGGGACGTAAGGTTACCAAAGGTTCCAAGGCTATCAAGATTCTAGCACCAGCACCATATAAGAGAAAGGTGGAAGTTGACAAGGTAGACCCTGTGACCGGATCTGTGGTAAAAAATTCGGATGGAAGCAATGCCAAAGAGACAAAGGAAATCACACAGCCTGCATTTAAAATTGTGAATTGCTTCGATGTATCAGATACAGAAGGACGTCCTCTCCCAGAAGTTGGTGTAAATGAACTGACCGGTGAGGTTAATGACTTCGATGCTTTCTTTGAAGCTATCAAACGGACCAGTCCCGTACCTATTGCATTTGAACAGATAGACTCTGGAGCTAAAGGTTACTATCACACCGTTGAAAACAGAATTGCGATTCAGGAGAATATGAGCCAGGTCCAGACAGTGAAAACAGCAATTCATGAAATCTGCCACTCAATCCACCATAGCAAAGAAGCAGAAAAAGCATCGGATGGCCCTGCAAAATCCAGAAACCAGAAAGAACAGGAGGCGGAATCTGTAGCGTATATCGTATCAAAATTTTTCAAAATTGATACAGATGCCTACAGCATTTCTTATGTGGGAGCGTATGCAGGTACCCGTGAACTGCCAGAGCTTAGGGCATCTCTGGAGTTGATTCGTAAAACAGCCAATGAGTTAATCACAAAGATTACGGAAAATCTGCAGATTATCCACAAAGAACGAGGCATGACTGTAGATAATCCTCTTCAGGAAGCTACTGCAGATTCCAAGCAGACTGCGATAAATCAGAAATCCGATACAAAAGAAAAGTCCTCTGTCCTGGCCGACCTGAAGGAGAAAAAGAAGGCAGCAAAGGAAGAAAAAACAGGGGAAAAAGGTGAGAAGAAAAAGGCAAAAGCCAAGGGGAAGGAGGAAACCTTATGAGTGAGATTATGTTAGCTACACCTGCATCTAGAGACCAGTTGATCCGTGCTATGGAGGCTGCCGGTTATCATTATGATGAGTTAGAAAGCACACCGGATAATCTTAGATTCCACGGTGAAGGTGGCAACCTGATGACCATGGCAGGTTGGAGTGAGTGCGAGGACTGGTTAAATGGCGTGGTTTTCGATGATCCGACTGTATCCGATTATGTAGAGACTATTCTCCATCCGGCACAGATCCCTTCTGGTGCAGGCAGTTATGTATCCGGCAGACCAGAGCTTAATCCATTGAAAGCACTGGAGGATTACCTGGAACCTAATGACAATTCCCACGATGGGATTTTGAACAACATGCCGGAGCCAGCCAGAACAACACCTGCCCAGAATCCGGCGGTTCCTTCTACTCTTCGTGAAGATGAGGAACGAGAATCCGTTCTGGAACAGCTCCGCAAACAGAAGGAAGCAGAAAATGAAATGCGAAGGGCTGAGAAACCCTTCTGCCGTCATAAGGAATGCGAAGAAAGGAGCCTGTCATGAAGAAAAATAATGAACTGGATCTTAATCAGGATGAAAACATGCTTCTGATGATTTATTTCTATCAGGATAGGGATGGAACCATCCAGTCTCTTAGAAATGTCCAGAGCCAGCTGACTCCCGAAGAAAGAGAGCTTAAGGATATGACCGATTCCCTGATTGGTAAGCTATCCGGGATTTCCGATACAGACTTCCTTCAGCTTGAAGTCGTCCGTGATTACCTTTCCTGAGGAATCGCCTATGACCAATCGAAATACGGTTAAGATTTATCTGACCGATGAAGAAGTAGAGAAAATCTCTCAGAAGATGGAGGCACTTGGGGTTCAGAGCCGCAGTGCATTTATCCGGAAGATGGCTCTGGATGGCTACTGCATCAAGCTGGATCTGCAGGCAGTCAGGGAAATGAATACTCTTCTTCGCTACTGCAGCAATAACCTTAATCAGTATGCCAAGCGTGCCAATGAAACCGGCAACATCTATGAAGCTGACATCCAGGACCTGCAGGTTCGATTCAAGGAGCTGATCGAACTGAATAAAGCAATCATGGTAAGCCTAGCCAGACTGAAATAAGAATTTTTGAAAAAATCTGCATTTGCCCCATCGACAAACTTGAGGCACTTATGATACCGGGCTAAAATAGGTGTAAGAAGTCAAGATGACTGCAGAATTTAATGAGAAATGAAATCTTCGGAAAGGAAGGTAATGCATATGACGATTGTGATGACTCCTGTAAAAATGATACTGAAGCTCTTACTGCTTCCTGTTGTTGTAGTACTTACACTTGTATACTGGCTTGCTTATGCTCTGATTAATGTCGGAGCTTATGTAGTTGGACCGATGCTTTTCCTGATCATGGGAATCATCATCTACACTGTCTTTAAGCATGCCTGGTATCACACCGGACTGCTCAGCCTGATCGAGGGCGGTATTGTAGTCTGCTATTTCGGAGCAGTATGGATCATGGCTACGATCCAGGACCTGAGAGATGCAATTCTCGGCTTTGTAATGGGATAAGAAATATGAAATGAAGACGGCAGCTTTGTATCTGGGGATGACCCATTTACAAGGCTGCCTTATTTTTTTGCCGTCGGAAAGGAGTGAGATGATGGCAGCGACAAGATTAATACCAATGCACATAAACAAAAATCATACTATGGGAGAATGCATCAAGGCCCGTACCGATTATGCTGCCAATCCGGAGAAAACGGAAAAAGGTGAGCTGGTTACCGGTTATGAGTGCAATCCCTTGACTGTAGATGAAGAATTCCTTTTATCAAAAACAGAATATGAGCATAAGACCGGGCGGCGTTTTGTTGGTGCTCTGAAGGATGAGACCAATGATGTGATTGCCTATCAGATCCGCCAGTCCTTTAAGCCAGGCGAAATCACACCGGAGGAAGCAAATCGTGTTGGTTATGAAACTGCCATGCGATTCACTAAGGGAAAACATGCTTTCATCGTTGCCACCCACACCGATAAGGCTCATATTCATAACCACATCATCTTTAATTCCACCAATCTGGCTTGTGATAAGAAATTCCGGAATTTCAAATTATCAGCGATTGCCCTACAGAGGGTCAGCGATATTGTCTGTTTCGAGCATGGCCTGTCCATCATTCCCTGGACGCCTTACCGCAACCGCGCTAAGAAAAGTGTGGAACATCCCAAGAGAGATTCATTTCGTGATTTTATCTGCAGTGACATCGATGACATTCTAAAAAAGAAACCGTCTGATTTCGAGCAGTTTCTGAAGATGATGGAGGCTGCGGAATACGAATGTAAACGTGGCAAGAATATTGCTTTCCGTGGTAAGAACCAGAAACGCTTTGTCCGTATGAAATCATTAGGAGCAAATTATTCTGAGGAAGCTATCCGTGAAGTCATCGAAGGCGGTAAAGAGCACCAGAGTAAATTCAATGACAATTATCCTAGACCAGAGCGTCCGCTGAAGCTTCTGATCGATGTAGATGCGAAAAGAAGGGAAAAAGGTGATGGTTATGCCAGATGGGCGACCAACTTTAATAGCAAGCAGATTGCGGAAGCTCTTATGTATGTCCGCACTCTGAAGATTAATTCCCTGGAAGAATTGAAAGAAATCTCGGAACAGAAATCTGCAGCTTTCTATGAGAAGGAAGCTAAGATCAAGGCTATGGAAGAACGCATCAAGCAGATTGATGTTCACAGAAAACACATCCGCAACTACCGTAACACCCGCCAGGTTTACATCGATTACCGTAAAGCCGGCTACAGTAAAAAGTTTTTTGAAGAACACCGCCAGGCTATTACTCTTCATAAAGCTGCCAAAGACTTCTTTGATCAGTTGGGTGATCACCGACCTACTCTGAAGGAACTGGAACAGGAACGTGCTGCTCTTCTGGCAGCGAAAAAAGAATTGGCTCAGAATTATTATCCGGAGAGAACTGAGATGCGAGATCTAGCTTTGGCTTACCGAAATCTCGATACCTTTCTCAATGGAGACAAGAGTGCTGCTGAGCGAGAGAAAGAAAAAGAGAAGGCTAAAAAATCCAAGAGACCAACTCTCTAACAATAGGTACCAATGATAAAAGGCGGTTGCAAATCTTTACAGATTCATAGCCGCCTTAATGTTGCCTCAACAAGAAATCTATTTATTTCATTGTTCTGGGGTAAATGATACCTTTTCCGATTGGTCTATCAATATACCAATCCCATACATACAGGTGAACCCAAGGGGCATCTGTATCCATAGAACGTCTGGTAACCTGAGATTCAGTTACTTCAAAAAGTTCATAATCATATTTTCTTTGATGAATATCTGCAAGCTTCTGAACGGTGCGCATAGCTTGCTCTTTAGTATCTGCAAACAAATCCATGGGTTTTTCCATATCTCCGTCATCGTTGACCGGTGAGAATATCATCAACATACTTATTTCCCCTCCTTCTTCGGTATTATACGTCCAGTTAAGCCACGCTCCGGATTCCAACAAATAGCATCTATCTCATCTTCCTGTTCGGTAGGGTCGTTCTGAAGTATCATCCGGCTTTCTGTTTCCATGATGCTATACTTGTACACTTTCATATCATAATCTGCTAGGTCCTGAATGATTTGAAGGGCCTCATCTTTATCACGTGTGCTGAGGGTTTGGATTTCATGATTATCCTCTTTTTCCACTTCTTCTAACCAGAAATTAATTAACATGGTATCTACCACCTCTTTCTTAGCTTTTGTATTGATAGTAAACATCTGTTGTAAGACTATCAGAATCATCTTAACAGAAATTCCCAACATTTAAAATCTTATGCCGGATCCAAGGGGGATTTTAATATCTGAACATCTTCGGTTAATTCTATATTTTTTCTGCTTCTCATAACGTATTCATGATGATTTCAGCGTTTCGACAGAAACGCGTAGCACTCAATTTCTCCAGAAATGAGTTCCAAGGGGATTGGGGATATGCCCCAACAAGCAGTTTGGCCGGGACGGCAAACGGTATGGTGGTAGGCCCACCATGCATTGCTTGCCGACTACTGTGACCCCTACAAAAAAGAGTGAAAAAGAGAGAATAAAATCACGAAAGAACAAACTTCAAAAGCCTTTGATTTCATGTTATAATGATATGACTAATGCATTCTATATAAATATAATATCAATGCTGATATATAATTTTCGATCATACCACAATAAAACAGATGGAAGTAGGTGTTGCAATGTATATCGAAAGCATTTATATCAAGAATTTTCGTGGAATTGAAAAGCTGGGAATTAATTTTAAGCCTGGTGTAAATATTCTTATTGGTGATAACGGTACTGGAAAGACAACGATTCTTGAGGCACTGACTGTTGCTTTAGGTGGTTATTTACAGGGAATCCAGAACTTAAAAGTAGGCGGTATCCTGCAGGATGATTTTCGTTGGAGTATGGTTAAGCTGGCAGGGGCTTCCAATCAGATCCAGTATCATTCTCCGGAAATTGAATTTGACTTAAATATTGAAGGGAAATCTCTTCACGGTCATCGCAGTCGCAGTAATCGTGACGGAAGTGGTAAGACATCTACAAGATGTTCTGAGATTCAGAAATATGCACAGACAATTGCTAATGATCATAAATCTATTATGCCATTATTGTCTTACATGAGCATTTCTCGTGTAACTATGTCACGTCGTGCAGATTATGGAAAGACCGTTAAAAATCAGTTGAATGATCGCCGATGCGGTTATATTGGCTGTATGGATAGTATTGTTGATAAGACTAATATTCTGGAATGGGTTAAGAAGATGTCTTATGAGAAGGTGCTTCACAATAAGGAAGTACCTGAGTTAACTTTCTTTCAGAATGTTGTTTCTGAGTTAATGACTGATGTAGGGGAACTCCAGAATAAGCCTGAAATCTTATACTCTGCTGAATTAGAAAATATCGCGTATGTTGAAAATGGAAATGTGCAGCCGGTATCTATTCTTAGTTCTGGTTATCAGTCCTTATTATGGATGGTGATGGATTTTGCATTCCGTCTTGCTCTGCTGAATCCGGAATTAGAAGATCCGAAGATGGCCACTGGTATCGTATTGATTGATGAAATCGATATGCATCTTCATCCAAAGTGGCAGTGGAATATTCTTAATGCTCTGATTAAAGCATTTCCACAGATTCAGTTTATTGTAGCAACTCATTCTCCAATTATCATTGCATCCTGTAAAAAAGCAACTCTGATTAATGTGAATGGTTCTCAGGATGTAAACTATCTGGATGACGCATATGCATATTCTATTAACAAGGTGCTTGAGTTAAGACAGAACAGCTCCGGTATCTTAAAGGAATTAAGAGAAAAAATCAGTGCATTTGACAGATGTCTCAATAAAGATCAGTTGGCGGAAGCTCTTGAGATTCTGACTATTTTGGAAGAACAATATGGTTATAACAATACAGAAGTAATCGAAGCAAGAGCAGAATATGAATTGGCAAGTATGATTGCTGAAGAATAGAGGTGCTGCCGAATGTTATATATTGAAAAAGGAGCACCACTAAATTCTATCGCCCAGAAGACAGCCGAGATTAAAAGACGTGATGCATGGAAAGCGCTTCCGCTAAATGCACCTGAAGATGAACGTGAAGCACATCGTTATACAGATGCTCTCCGTATCATGTTCGACGAATTCTCAAAAGATGATATTCGTTCTACGGTTTTAAAAGAGCAGCATCACCTTTGTGTTTATTGCATGCGACGAATCAAGAATGATCCGTTGACTACCAAAATCGAGCATTGGTATCCTTTAAGTCAGAATAAAGAAAAGGCTATTGAGTATACGAATTTCTTCGGAGCATGCACTGGTGTGGATTCTCAGAATAATACCACACAGCCATGTTGTGATACCAGTAAGAGTGGAACTATCATTAAACTGAATCCATGCGATCGAAGAATGATGAATCAGATTAAATACGAAAGTGATGGAACTATTTATTTTGACTCTGCTGATGGTTGGACTAAGGAAGAAGTTGACGATTTCAATGACGAAATCAAGAAAGTACTTAGATTAAATGGTGATATTCCAGAGAATGATTATTTGCCAGGATCTGAATTGCGAAGTAGACGAGCTGCTGTTTATGCAGCATGTAAAAATACTATTACCCGAATGGTGATGAGAAATCCTAGGCATACAGTTTCAATTTCTGATATTCAGGCTCTTATCGATAATATCGAGAGTAAAGAAGAATATCCTGAGTATGCAGGTGTTATGCTTTTCTACTATAAGCGATGGATCAGTAATCACACCAGATAGTCGTTCTGAACCTACATGTAATTGTCAAAACAGCCAGATACATTACCAACATAAAAAGTTGGCAAGTGTATCTGGTTTTTTAGTTTGTGTTTCTTTGCATTCTCAAAGATTTCATTGTGTATACGCAGGAAAGTTGCTATAATCAAAGAAAACTTTAAGCGAGGTGGAGCCAATGAAAGTCAGCTATAAAAAGCTCTTCAAATTGATGATAGATCGTGAAATTAAAAAGGGAAAGCTTGCAGAAATGGCATCGCTTTCATCCAGCTCTATTGCAAAATTAGCAAAGAACGAAAATGTAAGCCTGGATGTTTTGATTCGAATCTGCACAGCGTTGAATGTAGATTTCGGAGATATTATGGAACTTGTTCCGGACGAGTCGGAGTAGACAGATATTTTTCATCAAAGGAAAAATATTGACCAGTAACTTCTCATAATATCTTATTATCAGAACATCATTCAAAGGAGGTTATCCGGATGAAGTCCAATTTTGAATTCTTAGATCGATATTGGCCGGCACTTGCCAAGATCGGAGAAACGGCAGAACAATATCTGTACTCTGATTCCAATGCCTGTATGTATAAGCTTGGAATGTTTGCAGAACGATTAATATTAGAAATATTTGCATTTGAGGGAATTGAGGAGCCGTCTTATGATAATACGCATGCGAATCGTATCCGTGTATTAAAGAGAGAAGGCATCATTCCAAGAAAAATCGATGATATTCTGTTTGCCTTAAGAAAAAACAGAAATGATGCTGTCCACAACTATACAGATTCCATCGATGATGCAAAGACCTTATTGTCCTTAACGCATAGCCTGGCCAAATGGTTCATGGAAGTCTACGGCGACTGGGAATTCCAGGTGCCTGATTTTCGCATGCCCGAAAAAGAAGTTCTGCCTGATTATGAAGCACTCCTCAAAGCACAGGAAGAAAAGATTATTTTATTGACCAAGCAGGTAAATAAGATTGAAACATCTGCATCATCAACAACAAAGGAGGAACGTTCTCAAAAGTCTGAAGAGACTTCTGAGAGCATGGAACTTTCTGAAGCAGAAACCAGAATTCTGATTGATGACCAGCTGCGACGTGTGGGCTGGGAAGCAGATACAAATAATCTTAGATACTCCAAAGGAACCAGACCTCAGAAGGGACGTAACCTTGCTATTGCTGAATGGCCAACTAATTCACAGGTTGGCAAAAATGGCTATGCTGATTACGCACTTTTCCTTGGAGATAAACTTGTTGGAATTATCGAGGCTAAGCGTGCGGCTGTTGATATTCCGTCTGCACTTTCTCATCAGTGCGCAGACTATGCCCAGATGATTCGTATGGAGCATTACTGCTATATGATTTCGTCCTGGGGAAAATATAAAGTACCATTCTTATTTGCAACAAATGGTAGAAAGTATCTGAAGCAAATTGAAACAAAGTCTGGTATCTGGTTCAGAGATGTTCGTCTGAATAGCAATCCGGATAAAGCACTGCAGGGCTGGATCAGCCCACAGGGTATCTCTGAACTTTTAGAAAAGGATATTGCAGCAGCGAATGAAACCCTGGAAAATACACCTTATGATCTTTTAAGGGATCCGGATGGTCTCAATCTGCGAGAGTATCAGATCAGAGCTATCGAAGCAGCAGAGCAGGCAGTAATTAACGGAAAAAATACAGTCCTTCTTTCTATGGCAACCGGTACCGGTAAGACAAGAACTATCCTTGGAATGATCTACCGCTTCATTAAGAGTAACCGTTTTAAGAGAGTTCTCTTCCTGGTAGACAGAACCGCACTGGGTGATCAGGCGACTGATGTATTTAAAGAAGTTAAGATAGAAGAACTGATGACTCTTGATGCAATTTATAACATTAAAGGTCTGGATGAAAAAGAAATTGATAAAGAAACCAGAATTCATGTTTCGACGGTTCAGAGTCTCGTAAAGAGAATTCTGTATAACGAAGAAGGTACCATGCTTTCTGTTACAGACTATGATCTTGTGGTTGTTGATGAGGCTCATCGCGGATATATCCTCGATAAGGAAATGAGCGAATCAGAATTACTTTATCGAAATCAGGATGAGTATGTAAGTAAATATCGTACAGTTATTGAGTATTTCGATGCGGTCAAGATTGCACTTACAGCAACCCCTGCTCTTCACACAACAGAAATCTTTGGCAAACCAGTATTCAATTACTCATACCGTGAAGCGGTAATTGACGGTTATCTGGTTGATCATGATGCACCACATGACATTCGCACCAAACTGCGTACAGAAGGTATTGAATACAAGAAGGGCGAGAGCCTTGCAATATATGATCCTGTTTCCGGACAGATTTTAAACAGCGATGAACTGGAAGATGATATGAAATTCGAAATCGATTCATTCAATCGCCAGGTTGTAACAGAAAACTTTAACCGTGCAGTATTTAATGAAATTGCATGGGATCTGGATCCGGATGGCCCGGGCAAGACATTAATCTATGCGGTTGATGATGATCACGCGGATATGATTGTCAAAATCCTGAAGGAGATATATTCCGAAGGTGGCGTAGCCAATGATGCAGTCATGAAGATTACCGGCAGCGTCGCTGGCGGCAATAAAAAGAAAATAGCAGAAGCTATTAAGCGATATAAAAATGAGCAGAATCCTAAGATTGTTGTTACGGTAGATCTGCTGACAACCGGTATTGACGTACCGGAAATCACTAATCTTGTATTTATGCGTAGAATCAAGTCTCGTATCTTATTCGAGCAGATGCTTGGTCGTGCTACTCGTCTGTGCCCGGATATTGATAAGACACACTTTGAAATTTATGATCCAGTTGGTGTTTATGAAACCCTGCAGGATGTAAATACAATGAAACCGGTTGTAACGAATCCTTCTACTTCATTTGAAGATTTACTCAAAGGTTTTGATGTGATCGAATCACAGGAGCAGATTGCGTACCAGATTGATCTGATTGTTGCAAAGCTTCAGCGTAAGAGAAGAAATGTCAGTGCAAAAGGCTTAGAGCAATTTAAGCATCTCGCTGAAGGCAAAGATCTGAGCGAATTTGCCGATAGCCTTCTTAGTGGCACTATCCAGGAAGCAAAGGATAGTATATTAAAACATAAAGAAGCTTTTATAACACTTGATCATGATAAAGGACGTCGTAAGAGAGGCCGAATTATCGATGACCATGAGGATGAAGTAATCAGCCATACCCGAGGCTATGGTGATGGTCAGAAACCGGAAGATTATATCGAAGCATTCCGTGAGTTCATCCAGAACAATCTTAATACAATTGCTGCCTTAAAGATGGTTTGCACTCGTCCGGCGGAACTTACCAGGGCTGATTTAAAGAGCCTTAGAATGGAGCTGGATCGCCATAACTTTACTGAGAAGCAGCTTAATTCCGCATGGAATGATATGACAAACCAGGATATTGTAGCAGATATCATTGCTTTTATCCGCCAGCAGGCATTGGGTTCAAGCCTGATCAGCCATGAACAGCGTGTTAAGAATGCATTTGCAAAAGTTAAGCTGAATCATCAGTTTAATAAAAATCAGTTGGATTGGCTGAAAAGAATTGAAAAGGTTCTTCTTGAAGAAACCGTACTTGACGAACAAATCTTTGAAATCGGTGCATTTAGGAATGCCGGTGGTTTCACCATTATCGACAGACGTTTTGGTGGCAAACTCCGCGAAATTATTACCGAGATCAATGAATACTTATATGAAGATGGAGGAAATGTAGCATGAATAACCAGGAGATCGTTGCAAAGCTTTGGAACCTTTGCAATGTATTGCGTGATGATGGTATTACCTATCATCAGTATGTTACAGAGTTAACCTATATCCTGTTCCTGAAAATGTGTAAAGAAACTGGAAGTGAAGGATCTATTCCTGAAGCTTACCGCTGGGATCAGCTGATCAGCAAGCAGGGAATCGAATTAAAAAAATACTATAAAGAATTACTGGAGCATTTAGGAGAGAACTGCACTGGTCGTGTACGTGAAATTTATCAGGGTGCGCAGACCAATATTGACGAGCCAAAGAACCTTGAGAAAATAATTACAACAATCGATCAGTTTGACTGGTATACAGCAAAAGAGGAAGGTCTTGGCAACCTATATGAAGGTCTGTTAGAGAAAAATGCGAATGAGAAGAAGTCTGGCGCCGGTCAGTATTTCACACCACGTGTTCTGATCAATGTAATGACCAAGCTTATTGCACCGCAGCCTGGCGAAAGATGCAATGAAATTCCTACGCAATCTATAATACAATTTAAGGTTGCCTGAGCAAGGGTGTCGTTTTTGGCTTATGGGTGTCGCTTTTGAAGCAGGGGTGTCGGTTTCAAGCGCTGATTTGAGATGTCGATAGATCGTCGACCTTTGAAATAAGCATTTGAATCTGCTTAGGAATGGTTGGTGATGGTAGATGTTATTATGGACAATACAGGCTCAGGCTGCATACAAGCGTATGTTAGATACAGGTGTTCTCCGAGCCGATGAAAACCATCTCCTGTTTGAGGGAAATTACGGATTTAAAAAATCCTATCTCTGGATGTCAGAACAAATGAGAAAGCGTATCGGGAATCCACTGGAAGAAGTAAGGTTTCCTGTGTGGGCATGGTACCAGTGGGAGGGTAAAAGAAAAAGAATCGATATGCGGTCTCATGGATTCAGCGATACTCCGGGAGAGCCAATCGTTCTATTGACGGTTGATGTGCCCGAGGACAGGGTACTGTTGTCCGATTTTGATAACTGGCATTTTGTGTTAAACAACTCAGAGGTTCCGTATATCGAAGATCACGATTGGGATAAGGAATACTCACAGCAAGAAAAGGAAGATAGCTGGGAGCTTATCTTCAACTATGATAAAGCATATGATGACTGCCCTTTATCCACACAAGCTACCATGTGGGAGATCAGACGAGAGTGGGTAAAGAAAGCTGAGTTCTTTAAAACCAGATTGCCAGCAGGATTAAGAAAAAGGGAGCAACCGAATCAATGAAACAGATAACCAATAAGGAATATGAAGAATTCCAGAAATATAAGGAAGACAAGCTGTATGGCAGAGTGCTTACTTCGGATGGTCTGCGTTTAATTTGTGCAGCTGAGAATTATGATCCGGAGGCTATTGGCAAGCGTATGCTTGAGGCACTTGCTAAGATCGGTAGAGGTTAAATACAAATCGAAATTTGAGGTGATAATATGGCGTCAAGCAAGAATTATTTGGATTATATACTGGAACAATTGTCAGAACTTGATGATATTACGTATAGAACTATGATGGGTGAATTTATCATATATTATCGAGGTAAAATCGTTGGTGGTATATACGATGATAGATTATTGGTTAAGCCTGTCAAAGCCGCTATTTCATATATGTCAGATGCAACCTATGATTTACCTTATGAAGGAGCAAAAGAAATGCTTCTAGTTGATAATGTGGATTCAAAGGAATATTTATCAAAGCTATTTGATGTTATGTATGATGAGTTGCCAACACCTAAAAAGAAGAAATAATCAACTTCCAATTTG
>JAUNAE010000011.1 GCA_030527765.1 Eubacteriales bacterium | reverse complement strand
GGTGTGGTGTGGAGCAAAAGTGTGCAACTTGTTATTGCAATTTTGGAAAATAAAAAAATTTTCATCCATATTAAAGATAGAGAGAAAAGTATCGAAAGGAGAAGGGGGCTTTCTTGGATATAAGAAGCCTTCTTAAGGAATAATTATGAGAATGACCAGAAAGTTGTCTTTATTTTTATTGATTTGCCTTATTGTGCAGCCAATATATGGAGCCGGCATCACAGATGCTGTACCAGAGGTGGATCCGTCCTATTACACAGAGTCCAATGTCGAGGGGACAATCATCGAACATACAGGAGAGGAAAGAGTCAATCTCTTTGCAGATGCTGAAAAGGTCATGCCGCTTCCGGAGACGCCGACTCCAACACCGGAAATTGAATCGCTCCCGGAAGACGTAGTAGAGGCTCCGAAACAGACTGTTCCGAGGCAGGAGGAAGGAATTCGTGGAACGATTCTTCGAATCAGAACCGGATATCAGTTTGAGGACGGATCATTTGACGAGTGGATTACGGGAGCCGGATTCCTGATTGGAAAGGACTGTATCCTGACAACAAAACCTGTGGCAATTGTCAGTCAGGACAGTTCGCTCTATCAGTCTATTTACGCTGCAAAGAAAAACGGATATAAGCAGCTTGGAATAGATCTTTCGGATTTCAGTACCGTGAAAAAAAGTCTGAAGACCTATGCTATTGCAGACGAAGGAGAAATCCTCTGTGACGCAATTGATTTTGAAAAGGCCGATTCTTTTGCAGTCTTGAAATTGGAACACAGAGTGAATGCATATGGAACAGCTGTCTTTGCTTCTGAGGCAGCGCAGAGTGATGCAAAGGTTTATGCAACAGATACGAAGGTGACGGATTCTACATATGCGATTCTGTCTGCTGATGTCTATATTCGGGAGGCCACAATTTCCGGTGAGAGAAAGAGTGGAACATCGAATTACATTGAGTTCGATGGAGACTTCAGTGGCCTAACAGCGGGCTGCCCGTTAGTTGATGAAAATGAAAATGTAGTGGGTCTGATCACAGACGGAACAGCCGGAAGAGGAAGTGCTGTTCTGTTTGAATCAATTCAGAAAGTACTTGATGCAGAGAACATTGAATATAGCTATGCAGGTGAGGAAAGCGGGAAAAAGGTCGTAAGTGAACTGAATGCTTTGATTGAAAATGCAGGGCAGGTAGATCGTACACTCTATACACAGGATTCTTTATCAGCATATGATCTTGCAGTAAAAAATGGTGCGGATCTGCTTAAGGAAGAAAGCCCCTCCAATAACCGGATCGCAAAGGCAATTGAGGAAATCAATACAGCCGAAAAAGGTTTGACCGTAATTGATCGATCTGCAGAGAAGAGAAGAAATCAGATAAAAGTGGCTGTTTTTGTCATCATCTTATTTGCAATTGCATTTGGCATGACACAGATCAAAAAGATCGGAAAGGATCCGATTGATCTGGAGATGGAAAAGGAAGAAAGGAAAGAACAGAAGCAGATCAAAAAGGAAGAAAAGCGGATTCAGAAAGAAGAACGTCGCGCAAAGAAGGCAGAACAAACAGAGAAGAAGAAACCGAAGGAAAAGAAACAAAAAGAGAAGAAACCTACGGAAAAGAGTGTGACGGTAAAAGAGGAGAACACACAAAGGAATAACGGAGCCGGAGAAACAACGGTATTAACGCAGGAACAGATTCCAGCCGGTTATCTGTATCGAAAAGCAACAAAGGAAGAGATCACAATTCTCGGAACGGAATTCCTGATTGGAAAGCATGAGAGCGCCGACTGCCAGATTACAGGCAACGATACGATTAGCCGAGAGCACTGTGTAATCTCGAAGGTAGATGGACTTGTGTATGTAGAAGACCTCGGTTCAACAAACGGAACAAAGATCAATGGAAAACCGATCGAGAAACATAAAAAGATATTACTGCCGGATGGAGCTAGACTGGAACTTTCGAACGAAGTCTTTGAAGTCCATTTATCAGGGGAAGAATCATGATTAATTATCTTGCCGCACACTATACAGATAAGGGCTCGGTGAAAAAGGTAAACCAGGATGCCATGCTGCTGATGGAGGCAGAGACCGAAAAGGGTCCGCTTCTTTTCGCAGTTGTGGCAGATGGTATGGGTGGACTCTCTTATGGAGAAAAAGCAAGTGCAAGAATGGTGCAGTCTTTTAGAGAGTGGTTCGCCGAAAAGCTTCCTGTTATTCTGCGAGAAGAAAAAGATCTGGAACAGCAGATCAAATTAAGCGTACAGATTGTTCTAAAGAAAGTAAATGAAGATCTGAACCTTTATGGAAAGATGAGTGGCGCAGCGTGTGGTACTACCGTGGTAACACTGATGCTTTTCAATGGGAGATGGATCTGTACAAGTGTAGGGGATTCACGTCTGTACCAGCTTCGAAATGGAGTTATGCAGCAGATTACAAAGGACCATACTTTTATTCAAAGAGAAATGGATCGAGGCCGCATGACGCGCGAGGAAGCTGAGAGCAGTAATATGCGGAATACTCTGCTGCAATGTATAGGAGCAGGTGGAACGTTTGTCCCGGACTATTTTACCGGTGATGTGAATGCGCAGGATGTTTTCTTTTTATGCAGTGATGGAATGCGGCATAAGATGACAAATGAGGAGTTTACAGAATGCTTCCGTCCTGACTTACTCAAGAACGAAGATATTATGCGGCAAAAATTGGAAGAGTGTACAAATCGCTCTCTTGATATGGGGGAGCAGGATAATATATCAGGAATATTAGTCCTGGCAAAGGAGTTATAAAGAGCATGCTGGAGCAGGGTACGTTAATTGATGATAAATATAAAGTCATTCGCAGGATCGGACATGGCGGTATGAGCAACGTTTATCTGGTCCTGAATGAGCGTGCTAATAAACTCTGGGCATTGAAGGAAATCCGAAAGGATGGTGGAAAGGATCCACGTGTAACGAGACAAAGCTTGATCGTAGAAACAAAGATTCTGCGTCAATTAAAGCAAAAACATCTCCCGAGCATTATTGATGTAATTGAAACAGAAGAGACGTATCTGATTCTGATGGATTACATTGAGGGAATCACACTGCTGCAGGTGTTGGAGGAACGAGGAGCAGTCAATCAGGAAGATGCAGTGAAATGGTCGATTCAGATGTGCGAGGTTCTTGACTATCTGCATACCAGAAAACCTCCGATTATCTATCGAGACATGAAGCCATCCAATATCATGCTGAAACCGGATGGAGATGTCGTTCTGATTGACTTTGGTGCTGCCAGAGAATACAGGGCAACAAAAGCTGGTGACACAGAGTGGCTTGGAACGAGAGGGTACGCAGCTCCGGAACAGTTTGGAGGCAAGGGACAGACAGATGCCAGAACAGATATCTATAATCTCGGTGCCACGATGTACCATCTGCTGACGAATCATGATCCGAGCTTATATCCGTATGAGATTTATCCGATTCGCAAATGGAATCCGGCACTCTCAAGCGGACTGGAGGCAATCGTCTCGAAGTGTACGAAACAGAATCCGGAAGAACGGTATTCCTCCTGTGCAGAACTTATGTATGCGCTCAAGCATTATAAAGAAATGGAATCAGGCTACATTAAACACCGGAAACGGCAAGTGAAACTATTTGCTGCGTCCTGTGCGGCCGGAATTCTTTGTATGACCGGAGCTTTTATGACCCGCTCGTATGCAACAGAGCTTAAGAAAGAAAATTATAGTGACTATATCAGACAAGGGCAGCTTGCATCTGATACAGAAAGCTCAATTGCAGCTTATAAGCAGGCAATTGCTCTGATACCGTCAAATTACCAGGCATATGAAGAATTAATCAGGAGAATTTATCTGCAGGATGGAACATTTTCGAAAGCAGAAGCGGAAGAAATGGTAGCCATCCTTGGGGAACCGGTCGGTAGATCTGTCCAGACAACTGAACAGGTTCTGAAGAGAAATGACAGATCCTATGCTGCAATGGCATATCAATTGGGACTTGCATACTTTTATTACTATGAGGGCGTGGGCAATAAGCCAATGTCAGAACCATGGTTTGCTATTGCAAAGGATAGCTCCGAACTGGAGGAATCAAAAAGAAAAAGAGCAGAACGATTCTATCGGATTGCAAACCATTATATGGAGCTGCTGACCGTAGATCGTGCCGGAGACAGTTCTGTATCATATCAGCAATACTGGGAAGATTTGGCCGGACTTTGTGAAGGAAACCTTGTAGAGGAAGATAATCAGAAGACTGCAATGGTTATGTACAGGGAACTGATATATGAAGTGGTCATGCACGCGAATGATCTGAGAAAGAGCGGTGTATCTGAAGAGTCGCTGGAACAGGTTCTTTCCAATATCGGGGAACATCTTCAGTCAGACTTTGATACAAACAAGTTTTCGGATGATGAACAGACGGAATTTGATGCGCTGAAGGAATCTCTCGCAGAGGCGAGAAGATCAGTACAGATTGCATATAGCTAACAGAGGAGGAACATTGTGAGCCGAGAGGTAGTAATTACATATTTGCAGACAAGCTCCTTGGTTCTCTTTGCAGCAGGTGGATTCTTTTCTGTTTTAGCAGTCGTGTTATTTTTTCGCTTCCGCCTGATCGATGCGTTCCGAACGTTTCTTGATCCAGATGGAAAGAAGCGAATTAAAAGGGAAGAAGAAAAACAGGAAAAACAAAGAGAAAAAGAAGAGCGACGAGAATCTAAGAAAGCAGAAAGAGATTCTAACGGAAGAAAAGAAAACAGATCTGATAAGAAGAGCGTTGAATATCAAAAGAATAACAACGATAAGAAAACGGAAGTATTGGCAGCAGCAAAAGAGACAGAGGTTCTTGTAGAAGCCACAACAGAGGTTCTTCATCAGGAAGACGAAAACAGCGTGGAGTTATCTGCTGCAGAAAAATCCAAGACGGGATTTAGAATTATTAGAGACGAAATCATCAGCGAGGAGGAGTAAGATGAGAAACATCAGAAAACGGTGTGTTTGCTTTTGCTTATCAAGCATGCTCATTTTTTCTTCAATTCCCATTCCGGTAATAGCGGATACAACAGAGAGCGAAAGTGTCATTATTGAAGAACCGGTTGATACAGGAGAATCCGGAAGTGGAGAAGATTTAAGTAGTGAAAGTGTATGTGCCCTGCGCTTCGTAATCAAAAAGGAAGAGGAAGACGGAACGGAAAATCTCTTATATCCGGAAGAGTCAGAAGTAACACTTTCTCATGTAGAGCAGAATGAAGGCGTTCAGACGGATTCCGGACTGATAGAGTCTGTTTATGATTCGGCTGAACACACTTATACATTTGGAGATTTAAAAGAGGGTGCATCTGTTGCGTATGTCATCAAGCATGACGGAATGCAAACTGCCAATGGTCTGATTACGCTGACAGGAGGCTTGCAGACAATAGAAGTCCCTTATATAGCGAAAACGGCGTGTGAGCTGTATGCGGACCCGATCAGTCTAACGATTGGTGATCAGAATATAGACCTGTCGACCTTTGCGCATGTGACAGAAGGTTATGATGGAACGATCTCTTTCTATACGACATCCAATATTGTCCAGGAAGACGGAAGCGAAGAACGTGTTCGATCAGAGGAGATCCAGGATGATGGAACAACCTGTATCACAATGACGGAAGGGAAAATATCAGCGATCCGTACGGGAAGCCAGACACTGTATATAGAAGCACAAGAAACAGATCAGTATTCAGGTGCAGTGTTGGAAGTATCAGTCACAGTAGGAATCCGCGATCTGGGAACGTTAAGTGCTTCAGATCTTTCTTGGGAAGGCACAACATATGAGTTTGCCGGGACCGATACAGTTACATTGACAGGTAGCGTGAAGGATGCAGATACGGTTCTTGCTACAGTAGAGGCATCTGTAAGGGCAGAGAGTTTATCGGCCGGTCATCTGACCTCCACGATTCTTTCTTATTCCCAGGTAAGTGGAACAGACTCTTATACGTTCACACTTGATCAGTCAGAGGGTACGGGACCGGCACTGCTGGTGCAGCCTAAAGAGGTGCCAATTACAACGCTTGGTCTATCCGCTACTTATGGAAGCGATGCATGGAAATCCATTGCCGACGGAGATCTGCCTGAGAATGTTACGCTTTCGAATCTGTATTTGATTGCGGCAGAACTCAGTACAGAAGAACAGATGGTACTGGATTCTCTTTCCCTTGACCAGTATATGACTGCAACAATTGAGAGTGGTGAGTATAACGTTGGAACAACAGAGGATGCCATTTACCTGCGGGTAAATCCGCCGGAAGGCTGTGTGTTCTTGTTTACGATTGAGAATCACGGTTCTGTTACAATCCTGCCGGAACAGAGTAGCTCCGATGTTGATTTATGGAATCGTGTTGCATTCGATTCGGAAGAAAGCACTTACGCTTTCTATGCGGATGAAGCGGGGACAGTATGGATTGCGCCGGGTGGTGCTGCAACATTTACTGTAAAAGAAACAGAGGAAACTTATGATACGGTCTATCTGCGCAGCCCGGATTTAGAAGAGGAGAGTTATTCTTCAACAATATCAATTCCGGCTGATGCAGCAGAAGGATCAGTTACTAGAGAATTTTATCTGGGCATTGTTAATACAACGACTAGAACCAGCGCATCTGCAGATGAGATTACCAATAATCGTATTCCGGATGGTGCGGTAAAGGTTGATGGAACAGCACCTACTATTTCAATTCAGGGCCTGAATATGCAGGGAACGGACTCTACGGGAGAAGGGATTTCACTTGAGAATCCGGTGGCAGGTCTTTATCAACAGACAGGATTTAAGCTTTACGCGTCAGCGGAAGATCTTGGATCCGGTGTTTCTTCTGTTGCCTACAAGGTTAGAAAAATAGAGAGTGATACAGAAGAAATTGCAGATACAATCAAAGAGGAAAGTCTGACGGATGAAGGCTGGTCGTATGCTGATCAGAGTGAATCCGAGGAAGATCAAATTGAGATCACGATTCCGGATGAAGAAGGCACCTATGTTGTCCTTCTACGCGCAGAGGATCATGTCGGAAATAGCTGTGTAGCAGCTTCAGACATGATTGTTATTGATCAGACACAACCGACGTTATCTATCCAGGATCTAAATGAAGAAACCATCTATGCGGAAGATATTTCGTTTACAGTCGGGGCAGAAGACGAAGCAACCGGAATAGAAAAGATTACGGTTACAGCAACGGTAGACGAAGAAGAAACGACTCTTCTTTCGAAGGACTATGTGTCAGGAAGAATCGTCGTATCTGAACTGACTTCAGCGATTACGGAAAGTGTCATTGTTCCGGCATCATTGAACAGCAACAAGATCAGTATCAAAGTAGAACTGACTGATCGAGCTGGAAATACGAGCACGGAAGAAAAAGTAATCAAAATTGATACGACAAGTCCAAGTATAACGGTTTCGTATGATCCGACGAATGAAGACGGAGTGGTTTATTACAATTCTGCAAGAACAATGACTGTCGTAGTGAAGGAACGAAACTTCGATCCTGATCAGACATTTGTCACGCTGTCAGTTGATGGCACTGTAGAGACGATGAAGCTTACAGAGCTTTCCGGAACAGGAATTCAGAAGATTAGCGAAACGGATTCAGCAGAAGGACTTGAGCCGGAGTCATATTCGGATGATCGAACAAATACATACGTATTCCAGTTTGGAAGTGGAAGCACGGACAGCGATTATCAGGTGGAGTTTACATCGACAGATCTCGCCGGCAATACAATAAGTGAAGAGGAAGAAAAAAGTACAAAAGATTCTTTCACAGTGGATCAGGTCGCTCCGACGGTTACGATGTCCGTTTACAGATCAAATGGAGAAATGATTTCCGGTGAGACGAGTGCATCGGATCCGGCCCGTGATCGTCAGTTCTTTACGGTTTATATCCATGTCAAAGATCGAAATTTCTCGAAGAATCTGTTGGAATTCCAGGTGCAAGCATCAAAAGCTGACGGAACAGAAATCAGTGTATCTGCTGACGGAAATTGGTCATCCGAAGACGAAGGAGATGAGTATACATATGTTGCAACTCTGACAGATGATGCGAATTATACGATTAGCGCAAGTGGAAGTGATCTTGCGGGAAATCGGACTTCAACCGAATCGGTGTACCTGACACTGGATGGGGCAGCACCGACAGGTAGTGTCAGCATTACGGTAAGTGATGACAGCGTATCCTCATCATCCTTTGCGGAGACACTTAGGTTCTGGCTGTTTGGCAGGAATTTAGCGACGGTATCCATATCAGCAGAAGACCAGACGAGTGGCGTACAGGAAATTGCATATTCTGTCTATCATCCGGCTGCTGGTGTATCAGGAGACTTCCAGGGATTAACGCTTGCCATGATGGATTCTCTGTCATGGACGACTTTGACTGGCTCAAGGTTCACAATTACGGAAGAGTCACAAAACATCATCTACGTAAGATTACGTGACTACAATGGAAATGTCGCCTACATTGATACAAACAACGGCGTGGTTCTCGATCAGACAAACCCGGATGATCCGGTCATCAGTATCGTAAATGATAGTGGAGTCTCTGATGGTGACGTATCATTTTCAATTTCTGTAAAGGATCCAACGAGTGGAAGCACTTATTCAGGACTTGCAAGTGTCTATTGGGAAGTTGTATGTGACGGCGAAGTCACGCAGAGCGGTAATTACAATCAGGAGTTTTCTGATCGTACGAACCGAGTAGCAACCACTTTTCATCAAGAGACTGTAGATTCGTCCTTAAATAATAGTAACAACATAGTGATCAATGTGGTCGCAATCGATCGCTCTGGTAACCGGACTACAGCATCATCTTCTCTTGCGATCGATACCACGGCACCTACGGTCACAGTATCTTACGATGATAACAAACCGAAAAACGGTTCGTACTTCAATAATGTACGAACCATGACGGTTACTTATCAGGAACGCAACTTTGATCCTGATCGGGCAATGATTACCCTTACCGTAGGTGGCGAAACAAAGAGTGTTTCAATCGGAAGTCTGTCCGGAACGGGCATTACTTTGGTGCGCGGTCGTGTAGATTCGGAAAGTGATAAGTCTTTCGGAACGTATACGGATGCAAGAACGAATACTTATGTCTTCGCCTTTGGTTCTAATGGAACGACGGATGAGGATTATATCGTTACGCCATGGATCACAGATGCAGCAGGGAACCGGAATTCATCAGTCAGCTATGGGACGTCCAATCCTAAAACGTCTTTTACAATCGATGAGATTGCTCCGGTAATTTCATTCCACTTACTCGACGGAAATAGTACAACGATCGCTGCAAGTACCGATTCTGGAAGCCCAGTTTATGACAGAACATCCCTTACACCGGTTATCACAATCGAGGAAAGAAACTTCAGGGATTCGAACATTGTAATGCACCTCTCCGGATCAGATGCAGAAGGAAACACAGTTAGTACATCAACAAGAGGTTCATGGTCAGGTACTGGAAATAGTCACGTTTATACCATTGATACAATTCGAATCGACGGCAATTATGAGTTGCAGGTGGAATATACGGATCTGGCTGGAAATTATGTATCATCAGATACGATCTACTTTACAGTAGACCGAACAGCGCCGACCGGAAGCATTACAATTACGGCAGATGATGAAACAGCACGATCTGCAAACTTCTTTAACAGAGTGCAGTATTTACTTTTCTCAAATGCCGGTGCAACGATTGCGGCCAGTGCGACGGATGCGACGAGTGGCTTGCTCTCTATGCAGTATTACCTTGATCACCCGTCCGGTAAACGAAGCGGAGAATTCAGCGCTCTTACAGCACAGGAACTTGAAGAAACAAAATGGAAGAGTTGGAGCAGAAGTATCTCTCTTGAAAAAGAGGAGGGTACGATTGCATATCTTCGTCTCGAAGATAAAGCTGGAAATGTCGCTTATATTAATTCGGAAAACGGAGTGGTTCTGGACAATACAGCTCCTGCTCCGGAAATCTCGATTACGTTAGAAGAGCCTACTTATGGGATCTATAACGAGGATGTACCATTTACAATCACCGTAACGGACCCGGAGCAGAACGACAGTGCTGCCGGATTACAGTCTGTTTCATGGGAGATTACTGTTAATGACAAGGTGACGCAAAACGGGGATTATGATTCTCAGCTTGGCAGCAAATCGAATCGAATATTCAGTCTGGAAAAGACGGAAACAATTGATTCCGAGCTGAATAATGCGGATGAGGTCAGAATTCATGTAACTGCTGAGGACTGGGCCGGAAATGTTGCAGAGGCAGCAAAGACGATCGTGATTGATATCACAAAACCGGAGCTGTCTATCACATACGATAACAATGATGCAGAAAATGAGTTCTACTATAACGCAGATCGTACAGCGACTATTACAGTTAAAGAACATCATTTCTATGAGGACGGAGTTAGCATTACCATCGATGCAGAAGAAAAAACGGAAGTAAAGATGGGGACATGGAAGGAACTGGAAGGGGACATTCATGAGCTGAAAATTCCATTCTCGGCAGAAGACAAGTATACATTAAAAGTGGAGGTGGAAGACCAGGCAGGAAATAAAGCGGATGATACGGTAAAGGATACGTTTGTCATTGATAAGACGGCACCGGTCATTCGAGTATCTTATGATAACAACGATGTGTCGAACGAACGCTATTATGCAGCAGCGCGTACAGCAACCGTCTCTATCACGGAGAAATCATTCAGAACAAATCTCGCGGAATTTACGATGAAAGAGGAGCCGGAGGCAGAATCGCAGGAACTGGAAAATCTGGAGAATAAAGAGAAGGAAACCCGTCAGTGGAAACATGACGGCTCACTGCATCAAACAGAACTGTTCTTTGGAGAAGACGGTCAGTACGAATACAGCATATCCTGTAAGGACCTTGCTGGTAATGAAGCTGTCATTTACAAGGAAGATAGTTTTATTGTTGACACAAAGGCACCGGAACTTTCCATTACAGGAGTGGAAGATAAATCTGCTAATAATGGTGTGGTAGAACCCGTCATTCATGCGGCAGACGAAAATCTTGATACTGCTGCACTTGATATCTTACTTTCCGGAATAAATCATGAAGAAGCTGTTCCGGAGTTTACACTCGAAGAAGGGGTCTTAAGTATTACAGCAACTCTTTCTGATCTTCCCTACGAAGAAGATCAGGATGACCTGTATACACTGACGGCTACCATTACAGACTTTGCAGGTAATACCAGTGAGTGCAGTATCCAGTATTCCGTAAACCGTTTTGGATCAGTTTACTCCTTTGGAAAAGAAACAGCAGAAAGCTTGTCTTCGTACTACCTGCAGAAGATTGATGATGTCGTAATTTACGAGACCAATTTGGATGGACTTATCCATCAGGGAATTACGATTGGACATGATGGTGTCATTAAGAGTCTGAAGACCGAAGAGGACTATGCCTTTGAAGAGCTCTCCGAAGAAACAGGATGGAAGCAGTGGAAATACACGATCCCAGCAAAGGAGTTTAAATCTGAAGGCACTTATGAAATTCTGATTCAGTCAACAGATCAAGCTGGAAATCTACAGGATAACAGCCTGAAAGAGTATCCGATCCGCTTTGCCATTGATAAGACGGCTCCGAGTATCGTAGTAACAGGAATTACAGACGGTGCGCAGTATCGCGAGGCAGAACATGCGTTTGCAGTAAATGTCACGGATAACCTGTCGGTGGATTCGCTTACAATTCGTGTAGGCGAAAACGAGACCACTTATGGGATGGAAGAGATTCGAAAGAATCTTGGTAAAATCTCTTATGCAATCAGCAGTACGGGAACATGGCAAGAGGTTGAGATCAAAGCAGCTGATTCAGCTGGAAACGAAACGGATCCGATTCGTCTTTCCATTTTCATCAATAGCAATCTCTTCCTGCAGATCTATGCAAATAAACCGTTGTTTTACGGTATTATCGGTGGAACAGCAGTATTATGCGCAGCAGGAATCGGCTTCCTTGCAATGAGGAAACGAAAAAGAAAAGAAAAATAAGTACTAAGACATGTTCCGCCCTGTGATAAATCCATAAAGGGCGGAATATGTTTTCTGTGAGGAAAAAATGAGAGCAAAAGCAAGTAGACTTAAATATATTAAAGCTGAATACAAGGATGTCTTAGAAGGAAAGAAGATCCTCGTTGAGACAATGTGTCCTGCCGAAGTGAGCCATTTTGCGAAACGGAAGTACGAGGCTGGAAAACTTCCGAAGGAAACATTTGAGGCTCTTTTCAAGGAAGAGAAGAAAGGCAGAACAATTATTATCGGAGATATGCATGGATGTTGTGAAGCATTCATCTCTCTATTAAAAAAATGCAGGTTAAACAGAAAATTCGACACACTAATCTTACTGGGAGATGCATTTGACCGTGGTCCGCATTCATGGGAGCTCTTTATGCAGCTGCAAAAGTTGGAAAAAGAGATGGGGAACCGATTTATTTATCTTCTCGGAAATCACGACCAAATGCTGCTTGATGCAAATACATCAAGTGAAGAAGCACGGAGATGGAGAATAAACGGTGGACTTGATACGCAAAAGTCGTTTGCAGCACACAATGCGGATTTAGATAGTGTACGTGATTGGTTAAAGGAAAAACCTTATTGGTATGAAACCGAATACTACATTTGTGTACATGCAGAATTCGATCCATTGCAGCCGGATAATCGAAACACCCTGCTCTGGGAACGAAGCATTTATAAAGGAACGAAAATTTATGATAGGAAGTTGGTCATTGCAGGACACACACCTTTAAGAGATGTGATCTATATCGACACGGAAGGGTATGAACATATCTTAAAGGAAAAAGAAGAAGAAACATTGCTTCCGGAAAAAGGCCACATGATCATTGATACAGGCTATGTATTTGGAGTGCGTATGACAGCAATGATTCTGAGGGAGAACCGATACCGCTTGGTTTCATTTCAGTAATCAAGAAGATGGGGGACATTTGTGAAAGCGACATTATACAGTAAGGATCGGCCATTACTTCATCTTGATATGTCTGATAGTGGTTATCCTGTTAGTATCCAGGATGTGATCGATAACGAGCATATGCCGATCGGTTTGGTTCACACAATACAAGAAAAGAGTATGCGTTGGACTCGCTTAAAAGAATGGTTTGAGAAACGGCATATCCCAAATCGAAGAGAAGAGATTAAGATAGCCAGACGTAACTTTCACAATTTCGAGTATTACTACCATATGCCATCTCTGTCGGACCAGTACTGGCTGAAACACCGAAGTGACGATGAAACATGGAAAGACATCAATTATTTTACAAATACATATTCGACTGTACACGGTGATATGTTTTTTACGCCATGGACAGTTCCGGACAATCAGGCTCCGGTTGAATCACCGGATCTAACGACAAATGGTGTTTTAATTAAACGATGGAAACAAGATGAGAACAATGTGTCCTATCTCTACAAAGCCGGCAGTAAGCTTTATAAGCAGGAGCCACTGAGTGAGGTACTTGCATCTATTGTGCTACAGAAGATGAACCTGATACCGATCTTACCTTATACGCTTGAGATTGAAGGCATGCGGCTCTGTTCGAGATGCCAGAATTTCATCACAGCGGATACGGAGTACGTTCCGGCCATAGATGTCTACAATTATGAACCGATCGAAGAAAAGGAAACAAATTACGAGCACTATTTGCATATGTGCGAGAAGCTTGGAATAAAAAATGCAAAGGAAACGACTGATCTGATGATCGGTATGGACGTTTTGATTGGAAACAAGGATCGACATTACGGAAATTTTGGGTTTATACGCGATGTAGAAAGCGGGAAGATCACAGGATTTGCTCCACTGTTTGATAATGGACAGTCTTTCTGGGGAATCAGTGGAACACAGGGGACAAAAAAAGATCAGTTTAAAGATGAACGAAAGCGATGCCTGGAGCTTGTTCTTGAACGAATTAACAAAAGCGCTCTGAAGGATGTAGAAGGGCTGATCCATATGGTAAAGCAATACCCCGGAATATCCTCCGAACAAAAGGCAGCAATCAATGAGCAGATCACAAACTTCTCACAGAACTTAGAAGTTTCCAAAGTGGATGTTTTAGAAAGATAAAAGAATGCAAAAAAGAACAACCGGATCACGAAAATCGTGGTCCGGTTGTTTTGAGATAGGTGTATTAAGCGATGGGTCTGAAGCGGTAATCATAGGAAACAAAGTTTCCATTATGAATGATCCATGCTTCAGATGATTCGTCCCAGATTCCGCCAACTCCGTCTCCAATTAATGGATTGGAGCAAACGCCAGCCTGATTGTAAAAACAATGAGACTGGAAGTAGAGTTGATCGTAGATCTCCTCTACTTTTTCTCGGACCGGATACAAAAGATCGTCAGCTCTGACGAAATCTTCTGCAACTGCTTCTTCCAGAAGGGTACGATCGAACGAATCGTTCTTAGTGACCTCCCTTGGGAAGAGCGTCCGGAAAGCAGCTTTAAAAGCCATTGGATTTTCATTGACAATGTCTGCGACATCATCTAGAAAATCACTGTATGCTTTCGAATCATTCGGAAGAAAGAAAGTTCCGGCAGTGATACATGCAAGTGCATATTGCCAGAAACTGTCTTTCGACCGTTTCTTCAAATCGGCCCATTTACGACCGTATTTCCCATTGAGGTCCTCCTCAGAGGCCATCATACGGTTGGCTCTATAAGCGAGCGCGTTATCAAAAGCTGCACTTGGCATAGCTCCTTTTCCTCCTTCCAATCGCTCTGCGGACTACGTCCTTAACTCGAAACTCACGCATGCATGGAACTGCTTCGCAGCCATACAGATCCTCGTACTCGAAGTCGGGGAAATATTTACGCTCATTTCCGTGGGAGTCAATCTCGACTCCGGTGTATAATGTACCCTCTGCAGTTTCCACTGCTTCAAATACGCGAACCTTTTCTCCTGATGTCAGGACATAGGTTCTGTCGATAAGTACGTTTCTAAAAGATCTGGTGTATGAATTCATCTTGGTTCCTCCTTATTTCGTAACTCCCCAGTTACATTATGTTTACACTTATAATATGGTCGAAAATGTATAAAAACGTAGAAATGCCGTCCCATAAGGGACGGCAAATGTATAATTCGGTGCATGATTTAGTTTTTTGCATTCTTATTATCATGGCATATGGGATTTTGTTTCCTCTTTTTCTCCAAAGGTACATTCTTTTTACATAAGGAACGTAGCTAAAAATGTCCTGAAATGCAAAAACTGCTTTCGATTAACCCAAAATAAAAAGATTTTCATCCATATTAAAGATAGAGGGTTAAGCGAGGAGGTTTTATGCGCAGAACAAGACGAATCGGAAAACTACTTCTGACAGTTATGTTGATCTGTTTGCTTGCCGGGGCCGTTGTAATGAGTATCGTTATGGCAGCCGTGATTCAGAACGCACCGGACGTAAGTAAAATTGATATAAGACCGAAGGAATATGCTACTTACCTGTATGACACAAACGGTGAGGTTATACAGAAGCTTGGATCCGCAGAAGCAAATCGAACAGCAGTGTCAATTGAACAGATCCCGGAAGTGATGCAACATGCAATCGTGGCGATAGAAGATGAGCGATTCTACCAACACAATGGAATTGATGTGAAGGGAATCTTTCGTGCTGCATGGAAGGGCATCAGTCATGGATTTCATTTCTCGCAAGGCGCAAGTACGATCACACAGCAGTTAATTAAGAATAATGTTTTTACATCATGGACAAGTGAACGCTCACTGGAAGAACGGATTGAACGAAAAATTCAGGAACAGTACTTGGCTGTAAAGTTGGAAGCTCTGCTGCAGGATAAGAGTGTTATTCTGGAAGCTTACTTGAACACGATCAATTTTGGAGCTGGCACATATGGTGTAGAGGCGGCATCACAAAAGTACTTTGGAAAAGAAGCAAGAGAACTGACAGCTTCTGAAGCAGCCGTATTGGCCGCAATTCCGCAGAATCCTTCGAAGTATAATCCAATTCGACATCCGGAGTGGAATGAGACGAGACGAGCATTAGTCCTTCAAAAGATGTTGGAACAGGGATACCTGACGGAAGCAGAAAAGACAGAGGCTTTGCAGGATCCGGTTTACGAACGAATTCAGAGAGTGCAAGATGAGGCCGTTTACAAGGAAGCAGTTTACTCTTCCTTTACGGACGCTGTTATTCGAAGGATTATTAAAGACCTGAAAGAACAAAAAGGATATACGGAAGAAGAAGCATATCAGCTTTTATACTCCGGCGGGTTGAAAATTTATACGACGCAGAATGCAAACGTGCAGGAAATCTGTGATGATGTAACACGCAATCCAGAGAACTACCCGGAGACAGTTCAATACTCTTTAAACTGGAAGCTCCATATTAAAGGAATAGAGGACTCCACAACTTCATTCACCGAAAAAGATCTGCATGATGGTGAGCAGCGTTTATATCAAGACGAAGCAGAGGCAATGCGAACAATTGCAGAATGGAAAGAAGAAAATGGAATAGAAGAAGACGAGATAGAGTCGGAAACGTTCGATCTAAGTCCTGAACCTCAAGTATCTGTTGTGATCATGGATCATGAGACCGGAAGAGTAACAGCTCTCGTGGGCGGTCGTGGGGAGAAAACAGCTTCTCTCACATTAAACCGAGCGGTGGATTCGCTTAGACAGCCGGCATCAACGTTCAAAATTTTAGCTGTTTATGTTCCGGCACTTGAGTCGGGGGAATATCAGCTCGACAGCAAAGTTCTGGATCGACCGTACGCATATGATACAGGAGCACCTGTCCATAATGCGGAGGATACCTATCGTGGAATCATCACGATCAAGGAAGCAATCGCACACTCTGTCAATGTTGTGGCAGTGAAGATTCTGACAAGAATTACGCCGGAAGTGGGGTATCGTGCGGCCGAAAGATTTGGTATCACGACATTAGATCAGAATCATGATCAAAAACAAGTGCTGGCACTTGGTGGTTTGTATAGAGGTGTATCAAACCTTGAGTTAACTGCAGCTTATGCGGCGATCGCAAATAAAGGAATTTATACGGAACCGGTCTTCTACACGCAAGTGCTCGACCAAGAAGGAAATATCATACTTGAAAACGCTTCCTCTACGCGCTACGCCTGTTCCGAGCGTACCGCATTAGCAATGACAGAAGCAATGGAAGAGGTTGTTGAACGAGGGACCGGAACAGAAGCGAAACTTACCAATGGGAAGAAAGCGGTAGGAAAGACCGGAACGACATCTGATTATCGTGACCTCTGGTTTGTTGGAAGTATGGAGAACTATACAATGGGAGTGTGGTCGGGAAATGACGACAATTCTGTGATTGACGGATTGGAAGGAGAACATGATTACCAGAAAGTGATCTGGAGAAAAATCATGGAAGGAATCTGTAATCTTTCTTAAGAAGGAGAAAAATGTGAAGAAAATAATCAAGACAATCCTGATCCTTCTTTGTGTGGTGGGAATACCAAGTGGTGCGTTATATGGGGGACATCAGTTTATCAATTCACACTTTCCGCCTAATACATATCTGAATGGATTTGAGGCGGGGCTGTTAACAACAGAAGAGGCACAGGAAATCATCGAAAAATCTGTATCAGAGCAAACGTTCAGCGTGATCTGGGAAGATGAGACAGAAGAAGAGATCCCAATGACTAGCTTCTCATGGACAGTTAAAACAGCTCCATCATTACAGGAACTTTGTAAGACAGAGTCGCTTTCATACTGGTTTTCAGAAAGAGATAAGATGAAGGTGCTCGCAACCGCCTATCAGCTGGATCCTGATGAAAAGGAATTAAAAGAGGCTCTGAGTGAACTGAACTGCGTAAAGGGTATCGGTACGGAAGAACCGACAGAAGCTCACATCGCACGAACAGATAACCGATATAAGATTGTAGAGAGCGTAGTTGGTACACGCGTAGATGCGGATGCTTTGTTTAAAGAAGTGAATGCGGCACTGACAAGAGGTGTACGATCCGTTCGTCTTGCAGAAGTACAATGCTATGCCAAGGCAGATATAGATAGTTCGGACGAGCATCTTCAGTATTTGCTGGCCAAAGCAGAAGAGATGGAGGCATGTTCCATTCAGCTTGACTTATCTGGTGTAAGTGAAACGATTGATTGGAGTATATTCGGGTCCTGGATGACAATGGACGATCAGGGTGAGTTTACCTTGGATGAGGATGCACTTCGGACATACGTAAAAAGCCTTGCAGAGCAGTACGATACATATGGCAAGGAAAGACAGTTCATTACAGCACAAGGCAATACCATCACAGTTGGAGGCGGAAAGCTGGACTGCTATGGATTTACAATGGATACAGAAGCAACAACAGATGCGATTCTTGATCTGCTCGATAAAAAAGAAAGTGGAGATGTTTCTGCTGTTTGGACACAGAGCGGAGCAACACATGGACTGTTAAATGACTTTGGAGATGCCTACATCGAAGTTTCCATTCAGGACCAGACAATGTGGTACATTCGATCAGGAGAAATACTCCTGAGTACAAAAGTAGTTACCGGTATGGAAACAGAAGAACGGAGAACGCCGACAGGAGTTTACATGATTCTGGACAAGAAGAAGAATCATACCATGCGCGGCAGCTACGGAACAGCTTATTGCAATTTCCTGATTGCCATCAGCCACGACGGGATCTGTATTCATGATTCGCCGTGGAGATCAAATTACGGAGGAGATATCTATATATCAAGTGGCTCACATGGCTGTATTAACACACCTTATTCAGCCATGCAGTCTCTCTACGAGGCTGAGACAAACTACGGTATGCCTGTGATCGTGTACTAAAAAGGACAAAAATTTTCGATATGTACCCAAAGTGGCATAAAAAGACGAAAAAGCACTCATTTTTTTTCGTTATCAAACATTTTCGACCATATTACTAATGTATTGATAATGTCACCTTGGAGTGAAAATTAAGGAGGAACATATGAATTCAGTAATTTTAATGGGACGTTTAACAAGAGACCCAGAGGTTCGTTATGCTAACACAGCTAATGGACAGACAGCATTTGCAAGCTATCGTTTGGCCGTTGATCGCCGCTTTAAGCGCGAAGGACAGCCGGATGCAGACTTTTTCGAATGCACTTGCATTGGAAGAGCGGCAGAGTTTGCCGAGAAGTATCTGCATCAGGGTACAAAGATGGTTGTTCAGGGCAGATTGCAGAATGACAACTATCAGGATAAGGACGGAAAAACGGTTTACCGTACTCGTGTCATTATCGAAAACCAGGAATTTGCTGAAAGCAAGTCCCATGGTGCAGGCAATGCACCGTCCGGTCAGAACGCACCGTCCGCACAGGCTGCTCCGGCACCGCAGACACAGGCACCGCAGAACGATGCATCTGGCTTCATGAACTATCCGGAGGAAGAAGAACTTCCCTGGAGTATGTGAGCCAGTTTATACACCCTTTCTCACAGAGGCCTACCGACATATGTCGGTAGGCCCTTTTTTTGCTGTTTGTTCTCACAAAGCCCAAAAACAAAAAGATTTTCATCCATATTATTAAAGAGAGGAAAAATATGATCAAAGCGGGGATATTTTGCCGATTTTCTCCCATCTAATCAGTAGAAGGGTATGTAGAGGTTTAGATATATGTGCATCAAAAATAATAGGGAAAGAAAAAAACGAAGAAATTGGAGAGATAAATATAGGTGGAGACGACGAATTTCATTACTGTTGGCAGTCTGTTTGTTGTGTCAATGTCATGTGTCCGTAGCTGCAGATAACGGAGCCAGAGACAGGGCAGCTGCATGGGCCGTGGAAATGGGCATCGTGACAGACACATCTGCTTTATCAGGGGCAGGAATCAGGGGCATGTTGGCAACCATGTTATGGGCGGCAAAAGACATGCCGCAGGTGGAGAACATCTATTCTTTTGCGGATGCAGACGGCTATATTCTGAATGCTGAAAACTACGTTGTGCAGCAAGGCTGGATGAGTGCGCAGCAAGAAGGATGGTTTGGAACAAAAAATCCATGTACGAAAGAGGAAGTGGCCCTAGCAGTCTGGAAAGCTGCCGGAACACCGGGAGGAGGAGCGCCTTCCGCTTACGTGGACCTTTCATCTGACGAGACTACGGCGGCTGTAAACTGGCTCTCTTCGATAAAAGCGATAGATGGCTTTACAGCAACAATGTTTTGTCCATCGGCAACAGCAACCGGATTACAGATTGCGAAAGCGGTTTACAAAGGACTTCTGCATAGTGCCTCAAGAGATGTATATGGTTCGCCTGCCGAATATTGGATGGCAGGTGCATTTTCAGAAGGATATGATGGCAGTGCCTCAACTGCTTACGATCTTACTGCGGAGCAGCTAATTGCAGCAACGGCAAGGGTTGCGGAAGAGGCGCGGATGCGAGGTTACCGGTACGGAAACTCAACGTGTATGCCGCCAACAGATGACGGAATTATCAGTTGTGATCGCTTAATCGCAAAAGCGTTGTGGTACTTGGGATTGCAGGACCAGACAAGAGGTGGTATCACTTGTGGAAACATGGAGCCTTACTTGATCTCTCACGGATGGGTAGCATCCTATAACGATTACAGTGCAATACGATATGGATCCATTATGTTGGTTAATGATAAGCATCATGCATACGTAGTACTTAGTTTCGATCAGGCAACACACACTACCATCAAATTTGATACTGGAAGTGATAGGCGAATTCAGTCGCAGCAACCGTTTATTAATGAACCGTGGTATTACGGAAATAGAAACTTCATTGTATTCAATCTTCCATCGGAAATGTGAGTAGGAGGAGATATGCTAAAGAAAATCATTTCAACCATTTTGACGATTGGAGTTCTCCTGGGGGCCGTGTTAGGCACCTACATGATCAGAGAAAAGATCGCTATTCTGACGCAGGATGCGGAAGAAACTGAAGTCGTCGAACAGGACCAGGAAGAATATGCCAAGGCAAATACAGATTACAGCGCTTATGCGGAACCGATTGTTGACGGATCTGGTATGCTGCATCTTCCGGATCATGCAACAATCAGCGGCAATTCGGCAACAGCTTATGCGAATGCATGGATTAGCTTCTCTGTTCCGAATCGTTGGGCCGGTAATGTGGTTGTACGAAATGTTGTCCGTACGATTGAAAAGGCAGAGGATCCGGAAGTGCAGTTGGATGCGTATGTGATCCAGTTCTTCGAGAAACATACATATGAAAAATATCGTACGCAGGAATTTGCTTACGAAGAAAATGCATCCAAGATGGGAAAGCTGACGGAGCTTTATATTGTGCCCCAGGAAGCAAATCGTACATCCATTGAAGCAAATGCACGTGAATTGCATATTGCAACCATAACAACAAAGACAGGAAAACTGGAAGTGTATCTGCTGCAGCTGGATGCGTTCTCAGGTACAAGTGATGAAGAATCCTTTACAAGCATGTCGTATCTGATGGATTCCGAATATGCCGCTTGTATCGCAAAGTCCTTAATGGGACAGAACGGTACGAAGTCTTTCCCTAACAGTTATATGGAGGCTTACGCTTTGACTTATCAGGCTGATACGGCATCAGCTGAGATACCGGAAACATATCAGTCTTCTGTTAATCTGGATGTTAAAACATATGAAGCCTCTGACGAGATGCCGCAGATCGAAGCGGCAGAGATCATACAGAGCTATGACTTTAAAGCCTTTTCATCACCATGGCAGTATGTCGATGCAAGCGTACAGTTCCCGTATGCGGCTCCCGAGAGCGGCGGCATTGCTCCCAACAATCTAACCGAAGGTGTTATCGGTGGTGACGCAAATGATGAGACGACGATTGTAACGATACCGGATACGCCTACCGTTCCGACAGAAGATACAACGGACAATTATATTGACGACGATCCGATCATCGAAGAATAAAAGGAGAGAAGGTTTGGGAAAATTAAGAACATTAGCCGTTATCATCGGCACATTAATAGCAATGGGGCTTGCCTTTTGTTTTTTGATTCCGGTACGCCTTGTTGTTGATATTGATCCGGTTAAGGCAGCAGATTTCTCATTGCTTGAAAAAACTGATGTCCGTGTTTATCCATCACCACTGTTAAAAAGAGGTGTAGAGACACGAAACTTTAAATTTAAAAAAGAACAGGGAAAAGAGAGCGGGGTCGCCTTTGAAGATCTCGTTATCACAGTGGGTCAGTTGCAAAGACGAATTCCATTAAAAGACCTGAGCTTAAAATCTTTATCAGCAGTCTATATGGGAACGGCAGAAGAAGGCAGTGCGATTCAGAAGAGCCGTATCAATGCTGTTGCTGAATTCGAGGATGGAAGAACAGAAACCATTTCGGACGTAACTGTTTATAGCCAGAGCGATACAATTCAGCGATCTGAGCCGATTACGGTAGGAACACCATACGGTATTACTTTACTGCAGCTTAGTTTTGCGCAGATCTCTCAGATTAAAGCAGAGTATACACAGACAGCTTATGCCGGCACAGCTTTTTCGCAGGACAATGTTTCAGTCAATATTGTTTATGCTGATGGAACGACAGAGCCGGTTACGGTATTTACTTGCGAAGGGGCAAAGACTTTCTCCGGAAAGTGTACTTATATTGTCTATACGGCATATGGAAAAACGACATTTGAAGTGGAACCTACGCAGATCCGTTACGCTACTGTCGATGACATTTATTACGCCGGAGAAGAATTCTCAGGTCAGATGACCGTGACATGGAAGGATGGAACGGTAGGGACAGTTGATTCTTCAGAGGTCTCATTTACAGAAGGAAACACGCTGGAAGAGGGAGTCAATAAGATTGCATTTAAACTCCGTGGTGCAAATGCAAATCTTTACGTGAATGCCAGAAAACAGACCAATGTATCAAATGCCAAAGAACAGTATGCAGATGAAGTGGAACATTCTAACTACAATACAATCACAGAGTCTGTATTTTTAACGATTCGAAATATTGAAGCAGAACTGCCATACACGATCACACATGTTGTAGTGAACCAACCGAGCCAGATCTCCGTGGTCAGTGCCAACAACGCAATCGGAGGAGGCCTGGAGGCCCCTGATACGGCTGCGACGAGAACAGGATGGCTTGCAGCTATCAATGGTAGCTTTTTCGATACAAGTACCGGAATTCCGTTAAGCAGCTGTCTGATCCGCAATGGCATGGTAATTATTGACGGATATTCTTCCGGCAGAGAAATCTGCATCATGCAAGGCGGAGCTCTGTACTCACCGCCTGCCGGCATCAGTGCACAGGATCTTCTGGCGGTAGGCGTACGGGATATCGTTGTATCGACAGATCCGCTTCTGATGCAGGACGGTATCAGCACAGTGGAAGGCGCATTTGATCTTACCGGTCTTTATCCGAGAACCGCAATCGGCATGGTATCGCCCGGAAACTATTATTTTGTATCAGCAACAGGAACCGGATTAAGTTATGCGCATTTGCAGCAGATTTTCCAAAACCTTGGCTGTACTTACGCAAGACCGTTAGATGGAGGAAGCAGTGTTTCCCTTTACTATGGTCAACAGGCAGTATTAACAGGTGCAAACCGTGCAGTAGCAGATTATGTTGCAGTTTTCGGTTGAGGAGGATGTTTCATGAGTAAGAAAAAGAAGAATCATGCAATCCGGAACTGGATCCTGACTTGTCTTGCAACGATCGTGCTTGTTGCCGGAATCATGTTAGCAGCAGTATATGTTCTCTTCCCGGATATCGCATCGCAGATTCCGGTAATGGTTAAAAGAATTCCTGATCGTATTACAACATACATCTCCGGTGAAACGGAACAGGTAGAGGAAGTACCTGCAAGCGCACAGGTTGAAGTGCCAGATTTGTATGGTATGACAGAAAGGCACGCGAAACTGATTGCCAATGGCCTCGGTCTTGGTCTGAAATTTGAAAAGGAAATCCTATCAAATGATAAACCAGGTGTTGTGATGGAACAGACACCAAAAGCAGGAACCATGGTTGAGAAAAATACAACGATCTACTATGCGACAAGCGTAGGTCCGGCAGACGTCTTAGTCCCGAATGTAGTCGGTAGCAAAGCAGCTGATGCAGTCAGAACCTTATTGGAAATGGGCTTTGATTCCATTGTGACGGAGTATAACCGAAATGGAAACGGTAATGAGGGGCAGGTGCTCTCCTGTAGTCCTGCTGTGAATGAACGTGTGAACACAGCTACTCATGTCACACTGGTCATCTCCGCAGGCACAGATACATCCGAAACACTGGTTCCGGATACGATCGGTTATTCCGAACAGGAGGCTCTTGCAGATGTGGAGCAGGCAGGGTTAATTCCGATCATTGAATATGGCTACTCGAATAGAGAGCAGGGGACTGTGTTAAAACAGTCTATTCAGAAAAACAACACAATAAATAAGGGATCTGAATTACTCCTTACCATCTCGAATGGACAAATGCCAGAAAAAGGAAATCAGAAATCCATGACACTGGAGCAGCCGGATACAGCTGTTGGTGGAAATTATTATTTTGTCTATTCTCAGATTGGAAGTGATGGAAAGTATGTTGAAGAGTGGGTTGAGGAAGGAACAGATGCTGTCTTCCCTTACACAATTCACTTCACAGACTTTAACGAGGCTGAGACCGGAACGGTTCGCTTCTATGAGCAGAATGCGGACGGCACTTATGTTCCAAGAGCGTATTGGGAGGAAAGTTGAGAAACACAAGAGCACTTTGCATCTGCTTGATGATGATCTTGCTTTCAGGCTGTGCGAAAGAAGAGGAGAAGGCAGTAGAAGAGAGAACAATCACATCCTCAAGCATCGCAGTAGAAGCACCGAAAGAGACGCCAACATTACAGGCATATTATGATGGTACATGTGAAAAGGGAACCGCTCTGGATGCATCCAGAATTCGCTGTGAGGCGACTTTCCGTGATGGGACGGTACAGACGCTGCAGAAGATAGAAGCAGAGTTTCCTGGTCCTATCACGGATGATACAGATGTTACTATTCATACGGAGTACGGTGACGTGATTTTATCAGTACATCCATCAACACTTCTTCGGATTTCTGCAGAATACACCGGAAGTCTGCATAAGGGAGAAGTTCCGGATGTTTCCTGCTTGGTTGTGACTGCTTACGATGATCGAGGGAACAGCCAGAGCGTAGCTGACTATACCGTAACGGATTTTGAAGATCCGGTAACAACAACACGAACCGTCACCGTTTCCGCACTGGGCTTTTCAGCAACAGTACAGCTTGTTCCGGTTGAAGTTGCGCTGATTCATCCGAATCTGACAAAAACAGCAATTCGAGACGAAGAACTGGCATTGTCTTCTGTAACTGTGATCTATGATGATGGACAGACGGAGACTATCTCGGCGGAAGACCTTACCTTTCTGACAAGCAGTAAGAAGAAGCTGCGGTTAGGAGAAAATACGTACAAGATTTCCTTATATGGAGAACCCTATCCATTCACCGTGACTGCACAAGCCACTACAAATGTAGAAGATGCAAAGAAAGGATTTGCAGAAGAATACGAAAAGGCTGACTGGAAGTATGCATCTGATTCCATCTTTGTGACAGTGACACACCATGAGACAGATGTCTATACCTATGATCTGGCGCATATCGTGATTAATGACGCAGGACAACTACGATCCGAATTATCAAACGGCAGTCTTGGCGGCGAACGGGAACTTGTGACAGATGCAGCTGCACGATTGGATTGGGTAATTGGCACGAACGCATCTAACTTTGACTATGCGACAGGCAAGCCTACTTATGCTGGATGCATTATCAAGAACCGAATACTGATGGAAGGAACCCGCACAAATGGAATGGAGATCTGCCTGATGTCAAACGGTGTTCTGTTTTCCCCTGCATCGGGAGTAGATCCGTTAAAGCTGATTGCATCAGATGTTACAGATTCCTGGTCTTGTGGGGACACACTTCTCGTAGCAGATGGACAGGCAGTCAATGTTGGAATCCAATCGCAGCAATACAGGTATCCCAGAACAGCAATCGGGATGGTGCAGCCATGCGAATATTATCTTTTGGTTTCGGGAGAATCGAACTATAGCAGAGGACTCACTTACGATGAAGTTCGAGATATCCTGATGGAACATCACTGTGAGTTTGGGAAATGCATGGACGGTGGTGGTAGTGCAACAATGGTCGTAAATGACGGGACAGGCCCCCTGATCCTGAATGAAACGGTAGCAGCTCCAAGAGCTGTCAGTGATTTCCTGTATTTTGGAGAAACGCTAGACGAATGAAATAATTTGTCCGGTTCCTAAGAAAATAAGAATGAACTACCACGCCCATTCATGAAGAATGGACGATGGTTTCAAGGGTCGTAGCA